>JAAZFZ010000219.1 GCA_012511485.1 Clostridiales bacterium
GCTGCACACCGCAAGGAGCCGGAATGACCAGGTCGCACTCGATTTAAGGCTGACACTCAGAAAAGAATGTGACAAAGTAACCGAGCAGATAAGAGAGCTTATCTGTGTGTTGCACAAAAAGGGTGAGGAATACAAAAACGCAATAATGCCCGGCTACACTCATATGCAGAGAGCGCAGCCAATAACCTTTGCCTGCCATCTGCTGGCATATGAGGAAATGTTCAAAAGAGACCTTGAAAGGATAGCCGATGCAAAAAGGCGCATGAATGTTTCTCCCCTGGGAAGCGGAGCCCTTGCGGGTACAACCTACCCCATTGACAGGGAAATGACGGCAAAGCTCCTGGGCTTTGACTCCTTTTCAAAAAGCACCCTTGACGGTGTGGCGGACAGGGACTTTTGCATTGAGCTTGCCGGCGCATTTTCAATTGTTATGGTTCACCTCTCACGCATTTGTGAGGAAATAATACTCTGGTGCTCATGGGAGTTCAAATTTGTTGAACTTGACGATGCCTTTTCGACAGGCTCGAGCATAATGCCCCAGAAAAAGAATCCCGACATTGCGGAACTTGTTCGGGGCAAGGCAGGCAGGGTTTTCGGGGATTTGATGGGGTTGCTTACGGTAATGAAAGGCCTTCCGCTTGCGTATAACAAGGATATGCAGGAGGATAAGGACTCCGTTTTTGACGCCTTGGACACTGTCAAACTTTGCCTGACAGCCTTTATACCCATGCTTGAAACCATGAAGGTTTTGCCCGATAACATGAGAAGGGCTGCCGCTGGCGGATTTATTAATGCAACGGACTGTGCCGATTATCTTGTGGGCAAGGGGCTGCCCTTCAGGGATGCATATAAAGCAACGGGCGAGCTTGTGGCTTTGTGCCTTGAAAAGGGGCTGACTCTCGAAACCCTGCCGCTTTCCGAATACAAAAAAGTTTGCGGGCTTTTTGATGAAAACATATATGACGCTATCTCTCTTGAAAACTGTGTAAAAAAAAGAGGGATGCTCACTTGATAAAAGGAGGAAATCCGAGTGAAGCATTTACTTAAACTGCTGGATTTAAGCAGTGAAGAAATATTTAAAATACTCGACCTTGCGGATAAGCTGAAATATGAACGAAAGCACGGGATTGCGCATAAAAGGCTTGAGGGCAAAATCATGGGGTTGATTTTTGAGAAATCCTCCACAAGAACAAGAACTTCCTTTGAAACGGGCATTTTTCAGCTCGGCGGTCATGCCCTTTCCCTGAATGTTTCGGATATGCAGATTCGCCGGGGCGAGCCTGTTGAGGATACAGCGCGGGTGCTTTCAAGATATATTGACGGCATAATGATAAGAACCTCCAGCCAGAGCGAGATTGAGGCTCTTGCCGAGTTCGGCTCAATTCCCGTTATTAACGGGTTGACTGATTTTGCTCATCCCTGCCAGGTGCTTGCTGATTTAATGACTATCCGTGAATATAAAGGCCGCCTTGAGGGGCTTAATATGTGCTATATCGGTGACGGTAACAATATGGCAAACTCCCTTATTGTCGCCGGGCTTAAAACAGGGATGAATGTCCGAGTTGCCTGCCCAAAGGGCTTTGAGCCGGCACAGACGGTGCTGGAATTCACAAAGCAATACGGTGAAAAATTCACTCTGACCACCGAGCCTAAGGATGCCGCAAAAAATGCGGATGTGGTGCTCACCGATGTCTGGGCATCAATGGGGCAGGAGCATGAGAGGGAGCAGCGTGTGCGTGCCTTTGAGGGAAAATATCAGGTCAATGACGAGCTGCTCTCATACGCAAACGAGGGCTGTATGGTTCAGCACTGCCTGCCAGCTCACAAGGGTGAAGAGATAACTGCCTGTGTTTTTGAAAAACATTCGGATGAAATATTTGACGAGGCGGAAAACAGGCTCCATGCTCAGAAGGCCGTCATGGTGCTTCTGCTTGAGGATAAATGAAATGCTTTCGGTCAAGGTAATTAAGAAAAAAATAAATCCCCGCAGGCGCATCATCCTTCTGGATGAGCTGCGGGGCATTGCTGTTTTCTGCATGGTTTTTTATCACGGCTTTTTTATGCTCAGTGAGGTTTTCGAGCTGGCAATAGGTGACAGGCTTTTCTATTTTTTCATGCCCCTGCAACCCTTTTTTGCCTCACTTTTTATTGTCATTTCGGGCATAGCCTCCCGCCTGACAAGGAGCAATGCGGTTCGTGGTCTGAAGCTTTTTCTGCTCGCACTTTTGCTTTCGGTTACGACTATTTTTATTTTACCTGAATTCGGCATAGAAAATGTGGGAATATATTTCGGCATAATCCATTTCCTCTCGGTCGCAATGCTGATTTTTGCCGCCGCCCGTCCACTTCTCAATAAAATAAAGCCCGAATTTGGTGTCATTGCGTGTGCCTTGCTCTATTTGCTCACCTATAATATCAGCGACGGGTATATTGGAATTTCCGGCATCTTCAGAATTAACCTGCCCTTTGCCCTCTACAATAATTCGTTTCTGTATCCACTGGGCTTTCACAATAATTCCTTTTATTCGGCGGATTATTTTTCGGTTTTTCCCCATATATTTATGTTCCTGGCAGGCACATTTATCGGCATAGCCGCTGCGGCAGGGCGATTTCCGCAATGGACATATGCGTCCAGAATAAAATTTTTCGGATTTTTGGGCAGGCATACGCTTTTAATTTATGTTTTGCATCAACCTGTCATTTATGGTATAATAACCTTCACTCAGCTTATTATAAGATTACTGGATTAATGGGAAGTGTATTTATGGCAAATGAAAACTCAAAAGCATCGGGCTGCTCGGGCAACTGCTCTGCCTGCTCGTCAAACTGCGACGAAAGAAAGGATATGAGAATCCCCTGCGGCCAGTTCAGTTGTATAAAAAAGGTTATCGGAGTGGTCAGCGGCAAGGGCGGAGTGGGCAAATCCCTTGTTACATCCCTTATGGCAACCGCAATGCAGACAAGCGGATTACAAAGCGCAATACTTGACGCAGATGTTACCGGCCCGTCCATTCCTCGCGCTTTCGGGCTTAACAAGCCTGCTCAGTCCAACGAAATGGGTCTTCTGCCCGCAGAAACGAAAACAGGCATCAAGGTCATGTCCGTGAACCTCCTGCTCGAAAAGGAGGAAACTCCGGTTGTGTGGAGAGGACCTGTCATATCAGGCGTTATCCAGCAGTTCTGGAAGGATGTTGCCTGGGGCGAGGTTGACTGTATGTTCGTCGATATGCCGCCCGGCACAGGCGATGTTGCACTCACTGTATTTCAGAACCTGCCTGTTGACGGCATAATAATTGTCACAACACCACAGGATTTGGTTAATATGATAGTCAAAAAGGCCTATAACATGGCTAAGATGATGAATGTACCTGTTTTGGGCATTATCGAAAACATGAGCTGGCTTGCCTGCCCTGACTGCGGCAAAAAAATCTCCGTCTTCGGCGAGAGCAACGTTGATTTTGCGGCAAAGGAGCTAGGAGTGCCGGTGCTCGCAAAGCTGCCCATTGAAAGCAAAACAGCCTCTCTTGTGGACAAGGGAGCCATTGAGCTTGCCGATGTTTCGCAAATGAAGGGTGCGGCGCAGTTCATAAGAAAGTTTATTGAGCAATAATAACAAAAATTTTAGGCTCCCTCCGACAATTCGGAGGGAGCCTGTATTTTTTCAGGAATGACACAGGGGATTTCGCAACGGCGCGGGGGTCGTTCCCTACATTTTTTTGAGTATTCCACGCAACGGCATGGGGGTCGCTACCTACATTTAATTTTTGTTTCTTCTCCAGTGGAAAAGGTATTGCTGGGCTATGCCGCGGTTTTCTCCCACGCAGGCCGGCAGCCCTTGAGGGTAAAGCTCCGCCATAACCCTTTTGACCCATACATCCTCCGGGAAGGCCTCCATTCTGCCGCAGCCGTAAAGGAGAGTACATTCCGCAACCTTGTTGCCAACTCCCTTTATTTTTAAAAGCTCCTGCCTCGCCTGCTCAATCGGCATGGATGAAAGCAAATCGAGCTTCACCTCCCCGCAGGCAGTCTTTTTTGCGGCATCAAGTATGTATTTTGCCCGAAAACCTGCTCTTATCGTTGCAAGCTCCTCAACGCTCAGCTCAGAAAGCCTTTGAGCGGTGGGAAAGGTATATTCACCGCAGGGAAGTTTTTCACCGAAGCTTTGGCACAGCCTTTCGATTATCCCCTTTATTCTCGGAATATTGTTGTTCTGGGAGATGATAAACGAGCACAGTGCCTCCCACGGCTCTTGATGCAGAATCCTTATTCCCGGGTAGGAGGTGACAGCCTCTTTCATGCTTATATCCTCACAAAAGCCTTCGCAGAGCCTTTCATAGTCCCGCTCAAGGTCAAAGTACGGCAGCCATATGCCATAAAAATCCTCGCGGGTAGCTCCGAAAAAGCAAAGTTCGTCATCCTTCTGCAAGATTCTGATAAATTTCCCGAATGCCACACCGGACCAGCAGCCGTTCTCATCCTCTTTCCATCTGAACGCCTGTCCGCAGTCAAGAGTCAGCGCAAGGTCAAAGCAAATAAGATTTTTAATTTTTATAAGGTTTTGATAAAAAATAGTTTCCATTGTTATCCTTGTATATTCCTATCATTCTTTAAGTTTTTTTGTAAATATTTGGATTATAATATTGCCACTTTTTCTCTGCCGTAAAGTCAATTTAACATTTTGTATAGTAAAATATCTGTTAAAAAGTTATCCACACAGCCCAGAATCAATAAAATAAAGCCTTTTCTGTTAAGTTATTCACATTTTCCACAGAGTTTTCCACAGTGAGGGTTATAAAACATATATACGCAGTGTATAACTTAAATATTCCAAATCGACAAAAATGTGTAAAAAAAGACATCCTTTAAACTGACTCAATTAAGAATATTTGTCTGCCATCAAGGTAAAAATAAACATTGAAATTTAATATAATCCGAGGTGTGAGAATGATTAAAGGTGTTAACAGACAAGTCGTCGAGGTCAGCCAGACAGACTGTGAGTATTTTGAAAAGGTCCTGTTTTTTGTAAAGCCCGAGTTTGCGACCGTCAGCGAAGGAAAGCTCAGAGAAAGGGCGGACCTTATTGCCGCAGGTGCGGGTGCTCCGCCGCCAACAAGAATCAGAAAAAACCGCTTTCTTTTTGCGGCAAAGCTCTTTTGTGCCGCACTTGCAGGTGCAGCGATAACCTGCTTATTATTCAGCGTCTTTTGAGCCTGCATGGGCGCAGATATCCTTTAGGCAGCATTTCGGGCACTGCGGGCGGCGGGCTATGCACACCGCTCTGCCGTGCAGTACACATCTGTGGCAGAAATCATTGCTCTCCTCGGACGGCAGCAATTCTCTTAGCTGCATTTCGACCTTTTGAGGGTTCTTTGAGTCAACAAGCCCCAGAAGATTTGAAATTCTTATTAAATGAGTATCCGCAACAACTGCAGGTTGACCGAAAACATCACCGCAGATTAGGTTTGCCGTCTTTCTTCCGACACCGGGCAGGGAGATAAGTTCCTCAATAGTCTGCGGCAGCTCTCCGCCGAAATCCGAAATGAGCTTTTGAGCCATTGCTATTATATCCCTTGCTTTCGTATGATAAAAGCCGCAGGGGCGCACTATTTCTTCAACATCCTGCACCTGTGCATTGGCAAAATCCTCGACTGTTTTGTATTTTTCAAAAAGTGCAGGTGTAATTGTATTCACCCTTGCGTCGGTACACTGAGCCGCAAGCCTTGCGGCAACAATCAATTCAAAGGGAGAACGAGCCTCGAGCGAGCAAATCGCTTCGGGGTATTCTTTTTTTAAGGCATTAACGGCAGCCTGCGCCCTTTTCTCAGGTGTCATATGATTCCTCCGTATTCGGCTTTTTTATATATTTTATCACAGATTCAGCCGTTGAAAAAGTTCAAAGAATTTACAATAAGTTTTTGACAAATAATGGAACGAATTATATAATAAAACTATAAAATAAGGAGGGGACAAAAATGAAATCTTTTATTTCTGCTATTATCTCTATTGTAATGGCAATTGTGTCACTTTTCAACCCTGAAATTGCACCCTTTGTACCTAAGGAAATACAGCCTGTGCAGCACCCTGCGGTTGATATGCTCACTCTAATTGAAAGCAATGCAAGCGGTTATGTAATTGTCAGGGGCGAAAATGCGTCCCCCGCCGAAATCAATGCGGCAAACACTCTTCGTTACTATTTGCGGCAAATGAGCGGATTTTCCGTCCCGATTGTAACGGACAGCACCTCAGAGAGTGCTTATGAAATTATCGTGGGCAAAACCAACCGTGAGGGCAGAGCATTCACAATTGACCGTGCAAGGCTCGGCGATGAGGGCTTCGCAATAAAAACCTGCGGGCATAAGCTCATTATTGCAGGCGGTGAAAAGAGGGGCACGCTCTATGGCGTTTATACCTTCCTTGAGGAGGTTCTTGACTGCCACTGGTACACCTCAAAGCTTATTATAATACCTCCCCTGGATAAGGTGGAAATCCCGGCTCAGCTTAATATCGAGCAAAAACCCTATCTTCAATACAGGGAAACGGACTGGATAAGCCCGAGGGACGCTACATACAGCATTGCCAACAAGCTCAACGGCAACACCTACCGCAGCCTTACCGAGGAGCAGGGCGGAACATTCGGCTACACCGGCTCCTTCGCCCACACGCTTACTAACTGGATTCTTCCGTCCTCACAGTATTTTGAAGAGCACCCCGAATACTATGCGCTCACCTCTTCGGGCAAGAGGGAGCCGACACAGCTTTGCCTGACAAACCCTGAGGTTCTCAGGCTTGTAACGGAGCAAGTGATGTCGATACTTCGCGCACACCCCGACACACAAATAATTTCATTGACTCAGCATGATAATCAGCACTACTGCACCTGCAAAAACTGCAGGGAGGTTGATGAATATGAAGGCTCTCATTCAGGCACGCTTATAAGATTTGTCAATGCCGTGGCAGATTCGGTCAAGGAAGAATACCCGAATGTCTATATCGACACCTTTGCATATCAATATACACGCAAGGCACCGCAGCATGTAGTGCCGAGAGATAATGTTATTATCAGGCTCTGCTCGATTGAATGCTGCTTCTCCCACCCTATTTCTGAGTGTAGTGACAATGAATCCTTCCGCAATGATTTGCAGAGCTGGAGCAAAATTGCAAACAAGCTCTATATCTGGGATTACACCACAAACTATGCAAACTATATGGGTCCGTTTTGTGACTTCGGCGTTTTGCAGGAGAATATCCAGCACTTTGTTCGCAACAAGGTTGTCGGGATTTATGAGGAGGGCAACTATCAGGCAAGTGAAGTAAATGTTGAGTTCGCAGAGCTTCGCTCATATCTGCTTGCAAAGCTCATGTGGAACCCCTACCTCGACTATCAGGCTGAGATGGACGGCTTCCTCAAGGCATACTACGGAGAAGGCTGGCAGTATATCAAGGAATTCATTATGCAGACCATCAAAAACACGGGCAACAACAATACCCATATGCATATTTACCAGAACATAGCCACAAAGGCCGTTTTGAACCTGACAAAAAATGAAGTGAAATATATCAATGACCTTTGGGAGAATGCGATGGCTCTCGCTTCAACGGAGGAATACCTCGAGCATATCAAGCGCTCGGAAATCTGCTGGAGATACTGGAAGGCCTGCAACCATGTTGACGAGTTTTCATGGCTAAGAGGAATTAAACCCGTGCTTGAGGAAAACGAAAGGCTTTATAATGACATTAAGGCCTTCGGAGTGACAAGGCTCAACGAATCCCGAC
>JAAZFZ010000220.1 GCA_012511485.1 Clostridiales bacterium
ACATATATGCCATGAGTGCCTATAGGGTTATTATTTACGGAATCAGGTCAGGTCAGCTGCCCCGCAACTGGATTAGTGACAAGGTTCCGATACATAACGATATCTTCGTCAAATCTGTTGAAAATGCACTCCTTGACCTTGTTGGCTCTAATGACAACAAGGAGAACGCAAGCTATAAGGATGTGCCGATATGTGTGCAGACCGTCATAAAGTATGCGGAAAAATACCTTGCAAGCAAGTTTCTGAGCGTTGAATCGTTCATCTCAAATGTGGCAAATTTATATTTAAACAATAGCACTGAAAGCTGAAATAATTATAGCATAATAATTGGCAGGAGCAATGCTCCTGCCAAAAAAATTTGTAGCGTTTATTTTTTGAGCAATTCCTTATACATTTTGATGTACTCATTAGCGGAGCGGCCCCAGCTGAAGTCACAATTCATGGCACGTGCGGTGAGCTGTGACCAGCCCTCCTTGTCGGCAAAACCGACAAGAGCCCGCCTTATAGCGTTCATCATGTCTGCTGCATCATAGTTTTTGAATGTGAAGCCGTTACCTTCTCCGTCACCGCTGTCGCTTATGGAGTCTTTTAGCCCGCCCGTTTCACGCACAATAGGAATTGCACCGTAGCGCAGAGCAACCATTTGAGAGAGCCCGCAGGGCTCACTCTTTGACGGCATAAGGAACATATCACTGCCGGCATAAATCTTTCTTGCAAGGTCAGGCACAAAGCCGAGCCTAAGCCCGATTCTGCCCGGGTATCTTGCGCTGGTTTCCTTAAAGAAGTTTTCATACTTCCAATCTCCCGAACCGAGCACAACGAGCTGCGAGGGGGAGGTACACATAAGCTCGTCAAGGGAGTTGGTAATCAGGTCAAGCCCCTTGTGCGAAACAAGCCTTGAAACAATACCGATTAACGGCATTTTAGGCTCGGGCTCCAAACCAAAAAGCTCCTGGAGCTTTTGCTTGTTTTTTGCCTTGCCCGAAAGGTCATCGGCACTGAAGGGGGCAAAAATGTCTTTATCTGAGGCAGGGTTATAGCTCTGCGTATCAATACCGTTGAGAATACCTCTGAGCTTTGCGCGGCGTTGGTTAAGGATAGCGTCAAGCCCGCTGCTGTACCACGGGTCAAGGATTTCGTTTGCATATGTGGGGCTGACTGTGGTAACAAGGTCCGCGCACTCAATGCCGCCCTTCATGAAGTTTATTGCACCGTTGTTTTCAAGCAGTGAAGCCTGATGCGAGAATATGCCCACAACATTGTCAAGTATCTCATATCCGTAAACGCCCTGATACTGAATGTTATGAATCGTGAAAATGGTTTTAATTTTCTCAAAACCCTCTCTATTTGCATATGTGGTTGAGTAGTAAACAGGTGTAAGAGAAGTCTGCCAATCGTTGCAGTGAATGATGTCGGGTTTAAAATCGATATATGGAATAATTTCAAGCACGGCACGGGAAAAAAACGCAAAGCGCTCGGCATCGTCATAATGGCCGTAAATGTTCTCCCTCTTGAAATAATACTGATTGTCCAGAAGGTAATAGATAACACCGCCGGCACGAGCCTCGAATATGCCGCAATACTGCCTGCGCCAGGCAACGGGTACGGTGATGTGAGTGATGAACTTCATCCTGTCCTTTAGCTCCTGCTTAATTCCGTCATATAGCGGCATAACAATGCGGCAGCCGATAAGGCGCTTTCTCAAAGCCTGTGGAAGTGAGCCCGCAACATCTCCCAGTCCTCCGCTTGCCATAAACGGCAAAGCCTCGCTGGTTGCATAGAGTACCTTCATGATTTAACCTCCTTTTTCACCTCAAATACTTGAATTGATTATATTACAATGCTTTTGCCGACATAAACAGGATAATTGTTTGTGCCGCAAAGCATTTTATTAGGTGTAATCACAACGCTTTTATCCATAATCACGCTTTCAATGGATGCACTTTCGCTTACAAATGACCCCTGCATGACAATAGAGTTTTTAACCTTTGCATTTTTTGCGATACGCACTCCTCTGAAAAGAATACTGTTTTCAACCTCGCCGTTAATGATGCACCCGTCCGCTATGAGAGAATTTTTAACCTTTGAGCCAAGCCCGTGGATAGCGGGCATATCGTCACGCACCTTTGTATAGACAGGGCGCTCAGGGTCGAACAGCGCCGCGCGGTTTTCTCTTTTGAGCAGCTCCATGTTAATGTTGAAGTAGCTCATCAGAGAATCAATCGTTCTTGCAAAGCCGTCAACTCTGTAGCCGTAAATCTTGAGAAGTGAAGTGTTTTTCTGAATAATATCACGCTCAAAATCTGTGTTGTTCATGCCGACAGCTTCAGTTAAAAGCCTTTCAAGCAGGGACTTTCTCATCACATATATATTGAGAGAATAATTAACAGCATCCTGCGAATTTACCTTTAACGCTGCCTTTAATATGCGGTTTTCGGCATTAAGGTCAAAAACAAGAGTATCGTCAATTTTAGGTGCCATGCCCTTTCTGTAGGCTATCGTGATGTCGGCACCGGATTTATCATGTGCACTCAACAACTCACGAAAATCAATATTGCACACGACATTGCAGTCGCAAAAAACGACATATTCCTCATTTGAACGATTTAAAAAGCCGAGTCTGCCGTAAAGAGCCTGTATCCTGTGAGCATACATTCCTGCTGCGCTTGCGTTTGAAAACGGAGGCAGTAGGTACATACCCTCTCTTTTCCTCGATAAATCCCAGGGCTTCCCCGTGCCTATATGATCCATTAGAGATTGATAGTTGCTTTTGGTTATCACGCCTACCTTTGAAATACCGCAGTTGACAAAGTTTGAAAGAGCAAAGTCTATCAGACGGTAGCGCCCGCCAAACGGCACGGAGCCCATAGTCCGTAGGTTTGTAAGCTCAGGCAACACATAGTCATAATCATATGAAAAGACTATACCTAAAACATTGTTAGACCTCATTATTCAACCCCCTTTACATCAACATCTATCATCGCTTTCGGGGCAATATTTGCTCCCTTGCCAATAGTAACGGAGGCCCCAACAACGGCAACTCCCCATTCGTCGAGGTTTATCATATCCTCCGGTCTTTGTCCGACAACCGCATTCTCCTCAATCACGGCATTTTCGGCAACTATCGCATACTGAACAACAGCACCCGACTTAATAACCGTACCGGGCATGACAATTGAGTCACGCACAACAGCACCCTCCTCCACCGTTACATTTGAGAACAGCACCGAGAAATCAACACAGCCCGAAATCTCAGTGCCTTCGGCAATCATTGAGTTCTGAACATCGGCAGTGTCGGAAATATAATGAGGGGAGGTGACGGGGTTTCGGGAATATATTTTCCATGACTCATCGCTCAGGTCAAGGTCAACCTTGGGGTTGAGAAGGTCCAGGTTTGCCTCCCAGAGGCTGTCAATGGTGCCGACATCCTTCCAGTATCCGTCAAAGGGATAGGCAAACATTTTCTCACCGGCGCTGTGCATTGCGGGAATGACATCATTACCGAAATCGTTGCTGGAATGAGTATTCGCCTCATCGTCAATTAGATATTCGCGCAGCTTCTTCCATGTGAATGTATATACGCCCATTGAGGCATAGTTGCTTCTGGGGTTCTTGGGCTTTTCTTCAAACTCACTTATAGAATTGTCATCATTGAGCAGCATCAGACCGAAACGGGGAGCCTCCTCCCACGGAACCTCAAGCATGGCAATTGTGCAGTCCGCATTCTTCTCCTTATGGAATGCAATCATTTTTGAATAATCCATTTTATAAATATGGTCGCCCGAAAGAATCAATACATATTCGGGGTTGTACCTATCTATAAAGTTGATATTCTGATAAATGGCATTTGCGGTGCCCTTATACCATTCCGTTCCCTTTATCTGCTGGTAAGGGGAGAGTATATGCACTCCGCCGTTCATTCTGTCCAAATCCCAGGGCTGGCCGTTGCCGATATAATCGTTTAGCTCAAGCGGCTGGTACTGCGTCAAAACGCCGACTGTGTATATGCCGGAATTGACGCAGTTTGAAAGGGGAAAGTCGATTATTCTGTATTTTCCTCCGTAAGGCACTGCCGGCTTTGCAATATTTTTCGTCAGTATGCCCAGTCGGCTTCCCTGCCCGCCTGCGAGCAGCATTGCAATACATTCATGTTTCTTAGACATTGTTTTATCCTCCCGGTTGCTGAATTATGGGAATAAATCTAACCTTTCCTATTAACTATTCGGAAAACCCGATAAATATACTTTTATTCCGTTTCCTTTTTTGACATTGTCGGCTTCGAGGCGGCTTAGGGAGAAACTTTTTTTGAGCTTTTTCTCTTGGCACTCTCTTTAACTAACTTAATATACATTGTGCTCAATCCCGCAAGTTCAAGCTCAAGGCTTTGTTCAAAATTGTGTCTAGGTATATTTTTAGTTTTCAGCGAACCCTTGCTTCCAATACCTTCGCCGCCAAAATCCGGGAAGTCGGAGCTGAAAACCACCTCGTAAGTCCCTGCCTTAGGCACACCGATGAGGTATTTATGCCTTGTTACATTTGTGAAATTGCAAATAATAATTAATTCGCTGCCCTGTCTGTCAATTCTTCTAAAGGCAATCACGGAGTTGCTCGAATCATCGCTTGAAATCCATTTGAAGCCCTCCCAATCATAGTCTATCTCCCAGAACGGAGGGTTATCGAGATAGAATTTATTCAGTGAAGATGTAAAGTGCTTAAGCTTTACATGCATCTCATAATCGAGCAACAGCCAATCAAGACCTTTTTTGTAATCCCACTCAATGAACTGACCGAACTCCTGCCCCATAAACAAGAGCTTTTTGCCGGGGTGCGCCATCATATACCCGAAAAATGAGCGCAGACCCGCAAACTTTTCTTCATAGGTGCCGGGCATTTTCTCAATAAGCGATTTTTTTCCGTGAACCACCTCGTCATGTGAAATAGGCAGCACAAAATTCTCTGAAAAAGCATAGAAAAACGAAAAGGTCAGGCAGCTGTGGTTATATTTTCTGAAATATCCGTCAAGTGAAAAATACTTCAGGCAGTCATTCATACCGCCCATATTCCATTTGAAATTGAAGCCCAGCCCGGCAATATTGACCGGCTTTGAAACCAGCGGCCATGCGGTGCTCTCCTCAGCTATCATCATCACATCGCTATGCTCACGGAATATGATTTTGTTTAGATTTTGCAGAAAAGAAATAGCCTCCAGATTTTGATTTCCGCCATAAATATTAGGTAGCCACTCACCGTTTTCACGCCCGTAGTCAAGGTAGAGCATTGAGGCAACCGCATCGACTCTAAGCCCGTCAATATGGAATTTTTCAAGCCAGAACATTGCGCTCGAAATCAAAAAGGATTCTACCTCGTTGCGCCCGAAATCAAAAACCTTTGTGCCCCATTGCAGGTGCTCACCCTTTGCCTTTATGTCATATTCGTAGCAGGGCTCACCATCAAAATCACTCAGTCCGTGTTCGTCCTTTGGAAAATGTGCGGGTACCCAGTCGAGCACAACGCCTATGCCTGCCTCATGGCATTTATCAACAAAAAACATGAAATCCTTTGGCTCACCATAGCGTGAGGTCGGGGCGAAATATCCCGTTGCTTGATATCCCCACGAGCCGTCATAGGGATATTCGCTCAAGGGCATAAGCTCAATATGTGTAAATCCCATATCCTTTACATATGGTATAAGCTCCTGAGCCAGCGCACGGTATGAAAGAAAATTACCGTCCTTATACTGCCTCCAGGAACCGGCATGGACTTCATACATATTAATGGGGGCGTTGAGAATATCAGCTTGTTTTCTTCTGCTCATCCATGCGTCATCGGTCCATTGATATCCTTCAAGCTCGTAGAATTTAGATGCGGTACCCGGCCTTGTTTCTGCATGAAAGGCATAAGGGTCGCTTTTTTGAATAATATTCCCTTTTTTTGTGGTTATCTCATATTTATAATTATTGAAAACCTCGATATTGTCTACAACAGCCTCCCAGATGCCCTCGTTAGTTATTTTTTTCATCGGGCAGCTGCCGGACTTCCATTCATTAAAATCGCCCACAACGCTGACAGACACGGCATGCGGAGCCCACACACGGAAAACAGCAGGGCTATTTTTTCCTTCACAGCGGTGAGCACCCAAGAAATCATATGCACGGGCGTTGTTCCCCTGATGAAAAAGATAAACCGGAACATTATTGTTCTTCATGTGCTGCCTCCTTCGCCGAAATTTCCACTACCAAATCCATTATAGCAAGACTAAGAAAGATTTTCAATATATTTTCCATATAGTATGCAAAAAAAGACTATTCTCACATAAGGTTTTTGTTTATTTTGTCAGAGAATATGATATATTTTAGCTCCAACAAAAATCAGTAATTGTGAATATTTGTAAGTTTTATTATTCATTGCAAGGACAATATCGTTTTCCGTTTACAAGGTTTTTATACAACTTTTTGGAACACAAAATAATTATATAAATTAAAAATTAAAAAAGTTTGAAGAAAAAGGTAAAGTATGTTGTATTAAGGTCAAATGTGTATTAGAATACATTCATATTTATTTTAAATCGAGGTAGAGTTATGGTCAGGGATATGACAAAGGGCAAACCTTTAAAATTGATTGTTTCTTTCTGTGTGCCGATACTTTTGGGTAATGTTTTTCAGCAGTTTTATAATATGGTGGATAGCATTGTTGTCGGCCAGTTCGTCGGGAAGGGTGCCCTTGCTGCCGTCGGGTCAACAGGCTCACTTTCTTTTTTGATTCTCGGCTTCGTTGGCGGAATCTGCACAGGCTTTTCCATACCTGTTGCACAAAGCTTCGGAGCAGGTGACCATGCCACAATGCGCCGTTACCTTGCCAATATCATTTATCTTTGTGCATTTGTTGCCATAGTAGTCACTGCCATTACACTCCTGCTCACAGGGTGGATATTAAGGGTTATGAATACACCTGAGGATATCTTCAAGGATGCCTATACATATATAATCATTATTTTCGGTGGCCTTAGCGCAATAATTTTTTACAATATGCTCGCAGCAGTTCTGCGCGCTATCGGCGACAGCAGAACGCCGCTTTATTTTCTGATTCTTTCAGCACTTCTGAATATAGCTCTCGACCTCATTTTTGTAATCCTATGCTCAATGGGTGTAATGGGTGTTGCGATTGCAACAGTTATTTCGCAGCTGGTTTCCGGCCTGCTGTGCCTGCTGCACATTAAACGCCATTTCTATATTCTCCATCTCAGAAGAGAAGATATGAAATTTGACCGAAAGCTCTGCGCAAGGCTAATGTATATCGGGCTGCCTATGGGCTTTCAGTTTTCGATTACGGCTATAGGCTCGATAATGCTTCAATCGGCGGTCAATTCTTTGGGCTCGGATATTGTTGCTGCGGTAACCGCCGCGGTCAAGGTGCAGCTCATGATTGTCCAACCCAGCGAAGCAATCGGCATAACAATGGCAACCTACTGTGGTCAGAACCTCGGAGCAGGGGAGATTGAACGAATCAGAAACGGCGTGCGAAAGGGCGTTGAGATTGGACTGATATACAGTATAATGGGATTCTTTATTGGTCATTATGCCGGCAAATACATTGCACTTTTGTTCCTCAAAAAGTCGGAGATAGCAGTTCTCGCAAATGTTGCATTCTTCCTCAAATACAATTCCATATTTTACCCGACACTGAGCCTGATATTCATATTAAGGAACACTATTCAGGGGCTGGGCTACAGTGTGCCCGCAATGCTGGCAGGCCTGGTGGAGCTTATTGCAAGGGGAGTTTTCGGCTTTTTCATGGTGCCGAAATTTGGCTTCTGGGCAGTATGCTTTGCGCACCCGGCAGCATGGATTGAAGCTGATATCGTACTAATACCCGTATATATTTATGTAATACGAAGGCTTAAATCAAAAAAAGTTGAAAAATATAAAAAAAGATGTTGACTCTGACGCTACGTCATAGTTTATCCTGTGAATCAGGAGGAGTTTATATGATGACTGTTAAGGATGTTTGCAATTTGGCTCGAGTAACCGCCCGTACCCTGCACTACTACGATGAAATAGGGCTTCTGAGGCCTTGCTCTGTTACATCGGCAAATTACAGGCTCTACGGCAACGAGGAACTCGAGCGGCTTCAGCAGATACTCTTTTTCAGAGAGCTTGATTTTTCGCTCGATGAGATAAAAAGAATTCTTGACAGCCCTGATTTTGACAGGGACGAGGCTCTCAGGAAGCAGGAGAATCTTCTTGTACTGAAATGCAAACGGCTCAACAATCTCATTGAATTAATCCGTGATATCAGAAATAAGGAGTTGAACACTATGAGCTTTAATCAGTTTGACACCTCTGAAATTGACCAATATGCTCAGGAGGCTAAGCAGCGCTGGGGTGAAACTAATGCACATAAGGAGAGTCAAAAGAGGTCTGCCGGCTATACACAGCAGGATTGGGAGAGGATAAATCGGGGTATGGTTGATTGCTTTGCGGGCTTTGCCACCTTGAAGGATGGAAGCCCCGACTCACCCGAAGCACAGCAGCAGGTGCACAAGCTCAGGAACCTAATCAGTGAAAACTTTTATAACTGCAACAAGGAGATTTTGAAATCTCTGGGCGAGATGTACTCATCTGATGAGAGGTTCCGCAAAAACATTGATGAATCCGGCGAAGGAACAGCAGAATTTGCATCAAGAGCCATTGCGGTTTACTGCAAGGATTAGCCGGAAAAAAGCAAAATAACATAAAAAATGGCGTGCCTGCGAGTTTGGGCACGCCGAATTTGTTTTTAATTTATAGCTTTTTCAGACCGTAACAATGAATTCGGTTTCTGTTTTATTTATTTATCGGGAGAAGGCTTATCCAGTCAACTGCCCTCAAGCCTGCTCTTTGAGAATTGTACTTCAAAGGCTCTTTAAAGCTGATTTCTCCGAGAAAACGGTTATTGGGGAAACAGTCCTTGAATCTTTCAAAGCACTTGCTGGCATTGTCCCCGGAATGGCAGGCAAAAAAACCGAGATATTTGTTTGTGATATCATATTGAGAAGCAAAGGTGTTAAATGCAGGAACAAAATCGCCTGCCCATATAGGGCTGCCTAAAAAAATGTGGTCATATTTGTCGATGTCTATTTTTTTGTTGACAAGCTCAGGCTTTCGCCTCAAAACAACACCGAATCCCCCGATAAGATACTTTAAGAAGCCCTTTGAAGGCGGATTATTCTTTGTTTTAAGCTCGAGAATATCCGCATTAAGCTCCTTTGCAATGCACTCAGCAATATATTTGGTATTACCGCTCAATGAATAATAAACGACAAGGCTTTTCATACAAACTCTCCTTTATTAACCGATTACAGTAATTATATTTTATTATCTCAAAAAAAAATGGTGTTTTAGGAAAGTGAAAACAATCGAATTTATAAACTAAGGATATTATTATTGATATATGCGCCAGAATTTGGTATGTTATATACATAAATTTTGAGCGGGTGAAATAATGAAAAAGACCGTTAAATCTCCGTCTGTCAGTGACCATCCTAACAAAATCGGAGCGCTCGATGCAGCGGGATATATGTTCGGTGACCTTGGGAATATGCTGGTGCTTGCATATGTTACAACATTTATCAAGGTGTTTTATACCGATACCCTGCTGATAAACGCCGCAAAGCTAGTGACCTTATTCTTAATTGTCAGGCTCTGGGATGCTCTTATTGACCCATTGTGGGGGCTGATTATTGATTCGAGAAAGCCCGGCCCTGATGGGAAGTTCAGGCGGTATCTGAAGCTGATAGCCATTCCGCTCTCGGTCTCTGCGGTGCTGTGCTTTGTCAATATCCGTCAGCTCGGCATTACAAATGACGGAATAGTTCTTGTCTATGCCTATGTGTCTTACACTGTTTTCGGTACACTTTATGCCGCAATGAACATTCCGTACGGCTCTCTGGCATCCGTAATAACAGACGACCCTCAAGGCAGGACATTGCTTTCGACCTTCCGCTCAGTCGGTGCGGGAATCGGAGGGGCGCCTATTACGATAATACTGCCGATGGTTATTTATGTCAATATTGAAGTTAACGGTGAAAGGATGCAGGCATTCAGCGGCTCGAGGGTATTGCTGTGCGGAGTTATTGTTGCTGCAATGGCAATCCTCGCTTATTTTTCATGCTACAAAACGACAAAGGAGCGGGTCAAATCCCCGGTAGTTCCACCCAAAACCGATATCAGGGTAACATACGGCTCACTTGCAAAAAGCCTGCCTTTCATCACTCTGACTGCCGCCTCTGTTTTTATGAGCGGTATGGTTGAATTTCAGTCATTTTACCAGTATCTTTTCAAAGGCTATTTCATGCAGCCGAAGTTAGTTTCATTGCACACGATTTCAAACTATCTGCCTATGGCGATTATGATACTTTTCACGGGCAAGCTCACTGCCCGTTTCGGCAAAAAAGAGCTTTGCAGCTTTGGGCTGGGTATAACCGTAATTGCAAGCCTGCTCATTATGATTATCAGGCCGGAGGAAAACCAGCTTTGGCTCTATCTTATGCTGTGCTTTGTTAACGGCTTAGGGCTTTCCTTCCTGAGTATTGTTATATGGGCAATGGTTACGGACGCAATTGATTATCAGAAGTACATGAACGGCCGTAATGACGAAAGCTCGATTTATGCCGTATACTCATTTGCAAGAAAAATCGGGCAGACAATAGCCAGCAGTGGCGGCATGGCTCTGCTGGCATGGGCAGGCTATGACGGGGCAAACATTATTCAGAAAGCCGGAGTGGGTGACAGAATCCTGACGATGTGTACAGTTGTGCCGTTTCTTAGCTACACGCTCATGTTTATTTTGATACTGGCTTATCCTCTAAATAAAAGGAAGCTTTCAGAGCTGCATTCGGCTCTCAGTCAACGCAGGGCGGAGGCAGCAGCAATTGATGCAGACGAATAATCATCAGGAGGGAAAATATGATTATAAAAAATGCAATAATATATGACGAAAATTTTGAGCCCAGAAAGGCAGATATCCGTATTGAGGGCGATACAATAGCTGAAATGGGCGAAAACCTTGACGGGAGCAATATTATTTCTATGGACTCGCTTACTCTTATGCCTGGGTTTATTGATATTCACATTCACGGCTGCAACGGTGGCGATATGAGTGACTGTGACGAAAAGTCACTCGAAAAAATGTCCGCCTACCTTGCAAAAAACGGAGTCACCTCCTTTTGCCCTGCATCAATGACCATGCCGCATAAAGAGCTTAGAAGGAGCTTTGAGACTGTCGAAAAATATAAGGGCAGGGAATGCGGCGCATATATTCAAGGCATTAATATGGAGGGGCCATTCATATCTCACGAAAAAAAGGGAGCGCAGGCAGGGGAATATATCAGAAACCCCGATATTGAGGAGTTTAACCTGCTCAACAAGATTTCTCAGGTGCTTTTGGTTGATGTTGCGCCCGAAGTGCCGGGAGCATTCGATTTTGCATTACAGGCGGCCAAGGTCTGCACAGTGTCGGTAGCGCATACCAATGCCGATTATGATACAGCTTGCAGAGCTTTTGAAAACGGTTTTTCTCACGAAACGCATCTGTTTAACGCCATGCCTGCAATTTTCAACAGGGAGCCGGGTGCGGTAGCTGCTGTTTTTAATAACGAAAAAGCCACCGCAGAGCTTATCTGTGACGGTTTTCATATTCATCCCGCAGTGCTTAGGATGTCCTTCAGGCTTCTGGGAGAGGGGAGGGCAGTCGTTGTCAGCGATGCTATGAAGGCAGCAGGCTTAAATGATGGTGACTATATTCTGGGAGGTCAGACAGTTTATGTCCGTGACGGGAAGGCGCAGCTTGCAAACGGAGCCATTGCCGCAAGCACAACGAACCTTTTCACAGAATTCAAAAACCTTCTGAGCTTAGGTATTCCGTTCAAATCCGCACTCAAGGCATGCACAATTAACCCCGC
>JAAZFZ010000221.1 GCA_012511485.1 Clostridiales bacterium
ACTGAAACTCTACCTCACCAAAGCCCATTGATAATGCCATGAACCTTGTAACATCGGTGTTGCGAACAGACTGACCGTTCTCAGTTAAGGATTCTGAGCCATAGATAAACAGCTGAACATTTGCGCCTGAATGCGAGCCTGAGGTGTAAACATATTCATCGTCTTCAAGCATAATGGCTCCTGTTTCATGGTCTGCTGTGACAATAACAAGGGTACTCTCATCCTCACTTGCAAAATCGACGGCAGCCTCAACTGCCTTGTCGAATTCATAAACTGCCTCAACGCAACTCTCAACATTGTTGCTGTGTGAGTGCTTATCAATGTGAGCACCTTCAACCATAAGGAAGAATCCGTCCTCATTATCGAGCAGCTCAATTGCCTTATTTGTCATTTCCTCAAGGGTTGGAGTGTCGGTTTCACTCTCAGCCTTCCATAAATCTGAGCTGAACTGACCAAAGGATTTCTGCCCATTTGTCAGGCTCAAAAGCTCTGTGCGGGTGGTGACATATGCATAACCGTTGGAGGTACACATATTTGCCTTGGTTTCATCACTTGCGGCACTCCATATCAAATCAATTCCGGAATTGACCTGCTGGTTAGCAATGTAACCCGCATTTGAGCGCAGATAGGTGTGCGAAGAAAATCCTGAGGGAGTGGCGCCGGTGTTACTGTCGGTTGTAACAATTCCGGTTTTCATTCCTTTTGACATGGCAAGCTCCGTGACACTTGCCGGATAGCTTATAAATGCAAAAATATCATTCGGATAAACCCCGATGCAGCCGTTGTTTGTGCGGGCACCGCAGGCAAGGGCAGTTGCACCGGCGGCACTGTCAGTTACCTTGGAATTAAACGAGCGGGTTTCGGATTGCCCTCTGACAGGCATAGTTTCCATGAACAGGTCAATACCACTCTCCTGCTTGGCAAGTTCGAGCGTATTCTCGCCCATGCCGTCCCCTATAAAGATAATTACATTATCGAAGATTTCAGGCTCACCGACAGGCGGAGTAACGCCGACAAACAGGTTGAAGATAAGGCTTAGAACTGAAATTACAGCTACTACAACGCTGAAAATGTCCGTTTTCCTGAAATAGATAAAAAATTTGTTTGCCATGAATATCCCTCCTTTTTTTATTTGTGTTTCAATTATAGAGTTTTTCCTTTTATTAGTCAACCGGATTACGAAAAAGTTCCAGTATTATCACTGATAATATTGCTTTTATATGTAGAGATATCTATAATAATAGTAAAGCCATATAAGAAACGGGGGAGATATATGAAAAGCATCTATAACTCAAACTGGATTGAGCCGGGATATGACCTTGGGGATAAGGTATGTGTTTTTTCAAAAAAATTCGACTTAAATGGTACAGTAAGCCGTGCCGAGCTTCAAATCACAAGCTTTGGAGTATATGAGGCTCATATCAACGGCAAAAGGGTTGGAGATTTCATTCTTGCCCCGGGCTGGACTAATTACAGAAAAAGGCTCCAGTTTCAGACCTATGACATTGCGGAGCTTATTGGCAGCAACAACGAAATCAGCGTCAGTGTCGGCAGAGGCTGGCTTATGCATTATAAAGACGACTTGAGCGCAGCTCTTATTGCCTCAGTGGAAATATACTATGACAATGGGGAAAAGGAAATAATTTATACCGATGATAGCTGGACAGTCGGCCTGAGCAAAATTCAATACAGCAATATCTACAATGGTGATATTTATGACGCCTCCTTTGTTGACGAAAGCCCATGCTTTGCGACAATTAAGGATATGGATAAAAAAATGCTCATTGAGCAGCAGGGCGAAAAAATTGTCGAGGTTGAAAAGCTGCCTGTAAAAAAGATATTCTCAACCCCGCAGGGAGATATTTGTATTGACTTCGGCCAGAATATGACCGGCTATGTTGAATTCAATATCTGCGGCAAAAAAGGTGAGCAGGCAGTCATTTATCATGCCGAAACACTGGATGCCGACGGCAATTTCTACACGGCAAACCTCAGGAGTGCGAAGCAGGAAATCAGATTTATCTGCGATGGCAGGCTGCATACATACAAGCCGATTCATTCCTTTCAGGGCTTTCGCTATATCAAGCTTGAAAACTGGAGCGATGAAATAAAAGCCGAAAACTTCAAAGCTATTGTGGTACATTCCGATATAAAAAGGACCGGATATTTTGAGTGCTCTGATGAGCTGGTAAACAAGCTTTACTCCAACATAATTTGGGGGCAAAGGGGCAATTTTCTGGATGTGCCGACAGATTGCCCTCAGCGTGATGAGCGACTTGGATGGACAGGTGACGCTCAGGTATTCATTCGAACCGCAGCATTGAATTTTGATGTAAACAAATTTTTTGAAAAGTGGCTCTCTGACCTATCAAGCTGCCAGAATGCTGACGGCGGGGTTCCTCATGTCATTCCCGACCTTCAGTGGAGGGATGACAGCTCCTCAGGCTGGGCTGATGCTGCGGTTATCTGCCCATGGCAGCTTTATCTCACCTACGGCAATAAAAAAGTCCTTGCCAGGCAGTTCGATTCCATGTGCAAATGGGTCAATTACATAAAAAATCATAGTAACAATTATCTTTGGGATACCGGCAAGCATTTTGCCGACTGGCTTTGCCTTGACGAGAATGACAGCTCTAAAAAGCACGCAACTCCAGTTGAGCTGATTTCGACAGCGTTTTTTGCATATTCAACATCATTGCTCATAAAATCGGGCAATGTTCTGGGAATTGATATGTCGGAATATGAAGCACTCCTTTCAAATATCAGGCAAGCGTATAGAAAAGCCTTTATCGATAAGTACGGCAGGGTCAACTGCAACACGCAGACCGGCTGCGCACTGACGATTTATTTCAATCTTTCGCCGGACAAGCAGGCAGCGGCAAAGCAGCTCAACTCCCTTGTAAAGGAATGCGGTCACCTAAAAACCGGATTCCTCGGCACTCCTTATCTGCTTCATGCTCTTTCCGAAAACGGTTATGCTCAAACGGCATATGACCTGCTGCTTAGGCGTGAATATCCGTCATGGCTCTATTCGGTCACAATGGGAGCCACAACCATCTGGGAGCATTGGGACAGCCTCAAGCCCGACGGAACAATGTGGAGCACCGGCATGAACTCCTTTAATCACTATGCATACGGAGCAGTGGGCGACTGGATATTTAGTGTTGCGGCGGGTATCAACATAGATGAAGCCTCACCCGGTTTCAGGCATATCATTTTTAAACCCGCAACGGACTCAAGGCTCAGCTTCGTCAAGGCAGGCATCTTAACAAAATACGGTGAGGTCAAATCCTCATGGCGCAAAGAGGGCAGACTAATAGAATATTCATTTACCGTGCCGCATCCATGCACTGCTACGGTTTATGTCGGCGGGGAAGCAAAAATTGTCAGCGGAGGAACATATAAATTCAAGGAGGAAATATAATGATTTTTGACAAGCTAGAGAACCTGAGCAGTTACTATTCAATTGATTCCTCACTCGAAGAGGTAGGCGAATTTCTTCAGGATTTTGTTGATAATCCGAAACCGACGGGCAGATACGACATTGATGGCGACAGGGTCTTTGCAATTGTTTCCCAATACAAAACAAAACCTGCCGAAGGCAAGCTTTGTGAGGCGCACAGAAAATATATTGATTTGCAGTTTATGCTCAAAGGCAGGGAATATATTGGTTGGGCGCCGGTTGATGAGCTTTATATGGAAACGGAGGAGTTTTCAAAAGGCGGGGATATTGCATATTATTCAGGAAACTGCAAAACATGGCTCCCTTTAAAGGAAGGATATTTTGTTCTTCTGTTCCCACAGGACGCTCATTTGCCATGCATAAAATCCAGCATCAGTCAACAATATAACATAAAAATAGTAGTTAAAATAGCCGTCAAATAGCTTATGCAGCTTAAAACGGTATGAATACTGCTTAATGTCAGGGCACCGCAGTGGCTTATTGCGGTGCTCTTTTGTGCCTGCACATCACAATTGAGGTATTTTACCAGCTTTGAGGTCAAATCCTTATTCTCCGAAAAGCCGGACTGAGTCTGCAGGGCATTGCCCCATTTGCGCAGGATTTCCTCGAAGCTGTCCTCATTCAGATTCACAATTTCGGGAGAACCGCCGAACAAGAACCAGCCGCTTGTCCCTTCGCATTTTGCCCCCTTGTAGCTCCATGTCAGCCAGCTGAATCCTGCATTGTCATATGAGTCAAAAACATATTCTGCAATATCTGTTCCTCCTTGAAATTCGCCAATGAGAATCGGAACATTCCAAAAGGAATGACGCTGCGCATCCTTTATCTTATTTTCAATCTCTTCTTTTTTATAGTTGTAGTTGTGAAGAGAATAGATAACATTCTGCCAGCCGTATTTTGCGGGTGAGGGTAGGTTTCCAAGTTCCCAGACACCTTCAAATATGATGATATGCTCTTTGTCGACCTCACGGATTGCTCTGTAAATTCTGTCATATAGCTGCCAGAGTGCAAGGTCACATTTTTTAATTGTGTTGAATCCGTTCATCGGCTCATTGAGCAGGTCATATGCCGCAACGGCAGGGTTGCCGTTAAAATGCTTCGCCGTTTCCACCCACAGCTCAACTGTCAGGTCACGGTATTTACTGCCCTCTTTACCAATTGAAAAAAGTTTGCTTGAATCTGATTTTCCTGTCGAATGGTCATCGCTCTGAAACCCGGGTGCTCCGTGCAGGTCTAGAATAACATATATGCCCCTTTTGCTGCATTCCTCAACAATATAGTCAAGGCGGGAGAAGTCAATTTCATTCTCCGCATTCTTTTTCCATGTGCCGTTGTCATCAATATGCAAGTTTCTGTAGCAGAAGGGGACACGCACACAGTTGACACCGAGTGCCGCCAGATAATCAAGGTCAGATGCGGTTATCCAGTTTTCTTCATAGCTTTCAATGAGCTTTTTACACCCTTCCTCACCGAATCTTTCAGTCAGAATTCTCAGGGTGTCATAATACCCCCAAATCTTATCCTCCCCGTCAACGGGCGTCATCCATGACTCCTGCAAAAGCCAGCCTCCGAGGTTAACTCCCCTAAGTGCTACCTTCTGACCGAATCCGTTTTCAATGGCGGAACCGTTTGTTTTAAGAATACTGTTCTTCTTGAGCTTTGCACTGTTTGAGGAGCGGACGGAAACCGCACCGCACAGGACACTCAGAGCCGCCGCAAGTATGCCTATAATGCAGCCTATGCTAATTGTTTTGTTGAACACCTTCATTTGCTTTCCCCCGTCTTTTTTTAATAACAATTGACACAAATAGGATGCACAGAAGAATTGCCAATAAGTAACCCATACTGTCAACAAATAAATCAAATACCCTGCAGGCACGCCCGGGAACAAAATGCTGATGAATTTCATCCGTAAGCGAATAGGCGAGGCACACAAAACAAGTGAATACAGGGCGAGGCTTTGAAAAAGTCCATGCAAAAGCATTGAATGATAAAACAGCAAGAAAAAAGTATTCAGCAGCATGGGTAGCTTTTCTTAAGGTGTTGTGCCCGATGATTTCACCAAAGGCATTGACTATTTTTGAAAGAATATCCTCGCTCAGCTCTTTTGACTCTTCACCGCTCTGAGATGAAAATTTGAAAATAGCAGCCATACATAAAAGAACCAGAAACCATGATAAAACAATAACGGCAATTCTGAGTTTATAATTATTATTTATCCTGTTTATCATTATTCGACCCTCAGTGCTTTGATAAAACAGATATTTTCACCTGACGGGTGAGTATATATCCCCGATACATTTTTGGCAAGTGCAAAAAAGTTAGACTGAGAAAAAACGGGGGAAATAATGCCGTTTTGTATAAGGTGAGATTCCGCCTGACGGCAGCCTGAGACAGCCTGCTCTATATCACCGACAGACAAGAGCTTATTGATAATGGAATCAAAGGTCGATGATTTGTATTTGAATATATTGCCCGAGGAGGCAGACATATAATTTTGTAAAAAAGCCACTGCCGAGCTGTCATTTGCATAAACGGGTGCAAATGCAATCTGATAATTTCCGCTGTCAACCCTGCTGATAAGCTCAGCTTTTTCTGTTACTTCAATAGAAATATTCATGCCCAGCCCAAAGGTTTGCTGCCATTTTTGCAGCAGCCTTTTCATCATCGTTTCGTGCTCGGGAGTACACAGGAGAGTTGCATCAACACAGTCAAGTTCGGTTTCCTCAAGCCCCTTTGAGAGGTATTCCTTTGCCTTTAAAATATTGAATTTCACAAAATCAGCTTCGCCCGCAAGGGACCTGTAGTTTTCATCCCCAACCTTGCAGCTTTCGGGTATAAAACCGGATGCCGCAAAGGTATCGACAGAAACCTCTATTGCCGATTTATCAATCGCAGAGCATACCGCAAGCCTGATGTGAAGATTATCAAGCCCCGCACTGTCGCAGTTAAAGGCGAAAAGCCAGGTGATGTTTCTGTATTCGGTTAGTGTAATCCCCTTTTTTTCTTTAAGCTTTGACGCCACCTGCTGAGAAACAGGGGAGGCGCAATAGATTCCCTCCGTGAGCTTTTCGAGGCGTGAAGCTTCATCGGTGTTTACAGTGAGATTAACGGAGTGCGGATATACTGCATTCTCGCCTTTGTAGTCGTCATTGCGGCGCATCAGAACAGAACTGTCCGTATTCCATTGCGAAAGGTAGAACGGGCCGTTACATAACAGATATTTAACATCAAGCCCGTATTTACCCTTGGTGGCATTAAAAAACTCCTCATTACACGGCATACAGGCAGCTTTTGTAAGCGTATATAAAAAATCAGAATTTCTGCTTTCAAGTGAAATAATCAGAGTATAATCATCTTGTGCACGAATGCCCAGCTTATCGGCAGAGAGCTTGCCGCTATTGACTCTCTCTGCGTTTTTAATTAGATAAAGTGAAGCTGCATTTTCGGATTTTGTGATGGGGCTGAGTGTTCTCTGAAAGGCAAAAACAAAGTCCTTTGCGGTTACCCTTGCGTCAAAGCTCTCCTCATTGTTATCACCAAGGACATCGGCAAAGTTCTTTATCAAATGCCATGAGGCGTCCGACCTAAGGCTGAAGGTATAATTAAGCCCGTCGGGCGAAACTGTCCAGCTCTGTGCAACACCGGGGATTATTTTACCGTTTTCATCAATCCTGACAAGCCCCTCAAAGCAGTTGTTGATTATTAGCTTTGAGGTACTGCTTGAAGCTATCTGCGGGTCGAGGCAAACGGGGTCGGAGTCAATAGGATAATTCAAATCCTTATCCATCCCCGTATCCCGTGAGCAGGAGGAAAACATTATCGAAAGAACAAGCATCAAAGCAATTGAAAGGGATATCTGCCTTTTCATTTATTTTCCTCCATCCATTTAGCTAGCTGGTCGGCAAGAGCGCTGTTGACCGCCTTCTCCTGCCTGTTCTGCTTGTTCATATAATTTATAACATCCCGTTTGTTTGCGCCGGCACTCTCCCTGCGCCGCTCAAAGTCTGAGAGCTTTTCCCTGTAACCACAGGCGCAAAAAAATGCTTTTTTATCGCCCTCTCCGCGCATTTCAAGCTTTTTGTGGCAATTTGGGCAGCGGGCGTTTGTGATGATGCTCACACTTTTTCTAAAACCGCATTCCCTGTCCGGGCAGACTAGCATACGCCCTCTTTTGCCGTTAACATCAAGAAGGTATTTGCCACAATCGGGGCATTTTTCTCTGGTCATGTTGTCATGAGTATAAACGCTGGAGCTTGAAATCACGCTTTTAACAAGCCGTGAAGCATAGCCCCTCATTTCACTGACAAAGTCATCGCTTTTTACCCTGCCCGTTGAAATAAGCTTGAGCTGTTCCTCCCACCTTGCGGTAAGCTCTGCGGATTTTAAATCGGGCGGAACAATGTTAATTAGCTGCTTACCCTTTGATGTGGGGTGAATCTCCTTGCCTCTACGCTCAATGCAAAATGAGTCAAAAAGCTTTTCGATAATATCCGCCCTTGTAGCAGGTGTTCCCAGCCCGCTGGTGGCTTCAATCACATCTCGCAGCTTACTGTCCTCAATAAGCCGCGAGGGATTCTCCATGGCAGTTAACAGGGTGGCCTCAGTGTACCTTGAGGGAGGCTTAGTCCTTCCCGTTACGGTTTTGCAGTTTTTCACAAAAACTACTGCGCCCTGATTCAAAGGGGGAAGCTGCTGTGAGCGGGTATCCGAATCCTCATCCTCATCCCCAACAACCGTACCGTAAAGAGCCTTCCAACCTGCACTTTTGACTATTTTCCCCTTCGCATGGAAGCTGAACTTCTCAACAATTACTTTTATTCTAACCTCCTCATATTCGAAGGCAGGGCTTAAAACCGCAAGAAAACGCCTGACGACAAGGTCGTATATATTTCTTTCCTCATGTGTCAGCCTTGAAAGGTCAACAAACTGCTCCGTGGGGATAATGGCATGGTGGTCGGTGACCCTTGCGTTGTTGACTATATATTTTGTGGGGATTGGTTTCGCTCTGATAATTTGATTTGCAACATCCCTGTAGGGCCCGACAGCTATACTTCTGAGCCTTTCGGGAAGAGTTGCAACAACATCATCGGTAATATATCTGGAATCCGTTCTCGGATAGGTGAGCAGCTTGTGAGTTTCATAAAGGCTCTGCATAATCGAAAGAGTCTGCTTTGCGGAATAGGCGTATTTTCTGTTGGCGTCCCTCTGAAGCTCCGTGAGGTCATAGGCGGCGGGGGGAGCTTGAAAACGGAATTCCTTTTTGACTTGAGTGAGCGTTCCCTTCTTTCCGTTGACCGCCATTACAATCTTTTCAGCCTCAGCCTTATCAAAAAAACGGGTTTGACCGCCGCTGTCCCTATATGCTGCGGAAAAACCGTCAAACTGAGCTTCAACGGTATAATATTCCTTGGAAACAAATTTTAGAATCTCTTCTTCACGCCTGACAATCATGGCAAGAGTCGGAGTCTGAACCCTGCCGGCAGAAAGCTGAACGTTGTGCTTGCAGGTCAGCGCCCTCGTAACATTCAGCCCGACAAGCCAATCTGCCTGTGCCCTTGCCTGTGCGGATTTGTATAGGTTATCATATTCACTCAACGGCTTGAGATTCGCAAAGCCCTCCTTGATAGCTCTGTCAGTCTGAGAGGATATCCAAAGGCGCTTTGCAGGCTTTTTGCAGCCCGCCTTAATCATAATCCACCTTGCAACAAGCTCACCCTCGCGCCCTGCATCGGTAGCCACAATAAGCTCGTCAATATCACTCCTGTGCATTAAAGAGGAAACTGCCTTGAACTGCTTACCGGTCTGCTTAATCACAACCAGCTGCATTTTTTGAGGCAGCATTGGCAGATCCTCAAGCCGCCAGGTAGAATATTTTTTGTCATATGCCTCGGGGTCTGCAAGAGTAACGAGATGCCCCAAAGCCCATGTAATTATATATTTCGGACCGATTATGCAGCCCTCTCCGTTCTGACGGCACCCCAGAACTCTTGCAATATCCCTTGCTACGGAGGGCTTTTCAGTCAGTACAAGAGTTTTTCCCATTTATATCCCCACTTCATAAAAAATACAATATTTATTGATTAAATATATCATATGATTATCTGTTTTGCAAATATACGGGTAATAAAATAAGCTGTGGCACTTGTTAAAATAACCGTTTTGTAGTAAAATATCTAAATGTATATTTATTAAGTGTTCCATTATGGGGGAAAGTAATTTGCCGGAAAGAAAAAATAAGGTGCCTTTGGAGGAGATAAATAAACAGGAGGAATTCTCTCAGCTTGTCAAAACCGTGCTTGCGGCAAGATATGAGCCCGAAATTCCGCTGGCTTTTGTTCATACCTACGGCTGCCAGGGCAATGTTGCGGACAGTGAGAGAATCAAAGGAATGCTTGCGGAAATGGGATATGGCTTTACAAATGAGCATGAAAAGGCGGATTTGATTCTTTTCAACACCTGCGCCGTGCGTGAACATGCGCAGGATAGGGTTTTCGGCAATATCGGAGCAATTAAAAAATATAAAAAAAGCAACCCAAAACTTAAAATAGCCCTTTGCGGCTGCATGATGCAGCAGGAGCATATAGTGCAGAAAATCAAAAAAAGCTATCCCTTTGTTGATATGGTTTTTGGCACTCATGTCATTCATAAACTGCCCGAGCTTATGTACAGAACCCTATGCGGCGGAAAAAATGTTTATGAGATGACGGATTCACAGGGCGTTATTGTCGAAGGTCTGCCAATAGCAAGGGACAATAAGTTCAAGGCATGGTTGCCGATAATGTACGGCTGCAACAATTTCTGCAGCTATTGCATTGTGCCCTATGTCAGGG
>JAAZFZ010000222.1 GCA_012511485.1 Clostridiales bacterium
AAAAAAATGCTCGAGGAGAGACTTCGCAAAACAGTTTATCTTGATAACGATGCAAACTGTGCCGCACTTGGGGAAGCAATTGCAGGCTGCGGCAAGGGAGTTTCCAGCTTTGTTGCAATTACGCTGGGCACAGGCGTCGGCAGTGGGATTGTCATTGACGGCAAAATAGTAAACGGCGTTAATTTTGCCGCAGGTGAAATGGGGCATATGGTAATTTGCATTGACGGTGAACAGTGCAACTGTGGCAGAAGGGGATGTTGGGAGAGATACGCCTCTGCAAACGCCCTTATTTCTCAAACAAAAGATGCCATGAGACTTAACCAGGATAGTATTATGTGGCGGCTTGTCAATGAAAACATTGATAGTGTTTCCGGCAGGACTGCCTTTGATGCCATGAGAGAAGGCGATGAAACCGGCAAAAAAGTCGTGCTTAGATATATATATTATGTGGCGATAGGGATTATTAATATAATAAATGCGCTTCAACCCGATATTATATGTGTCGGAGGCGGTATAGGCCATGAAGGTGATTTTTTGCTTGAGCCACTTAGACGCCATGTTGAGCGTGAGCGTTACAGCCTATATGCATCAAAACAGACGGAGCTTGTTTCAGCTGAACTTGGAAATGATGCGGGAATCATCGGCGCAGCTTTGTTGGATAAATAGGATAAGTTGGGGGTATTGTTTTGAAGTCAATTGAGAGAATATATGATTTTGCAGTTCAAAATAAATGTGAAGCTTTAAAAAATGTCCCCATGAGCGAATACACAAGCTTTAAAATCGGCGGACCTGCGGATATAATTCTTATGCCTGAAAATGCTGAAAAAATGAAGAAGGTATTTGCTTTCTGTAAGCAGGAGGAAATTGAGCCGTTTGTTCTCGGCAACGGTAGCAACCTTCTTGTCAGCGATGAGGGAATAAGAGGAGTTGTGATTTATACTGGGCGAATGACGCAAATAGAATTAACAGGTGAATTGACTATTCGGTGTGATGCAGGTCAGAGCCTTTCAAGGCTGTGTAATTTCGCTCTCGACAACTCCCTTGCAGGGCTCGAATTTGCTTTCGGGATTCCCGGTAGTGTGGGCGGTGCCGCACACATGAATGCAGGTGCATACGGCGGAGAAATGAAGGATGTGATTCTCAGCTGTACGCATATTACACCGGAAGGGGAAATAGTACAGGCACCTGCCGCCTCACTCGGATTTTCATATAGAAGGAGCGTTTACAGCAGTAACGGATGCCTTATTGCTTATATTGATATCGGTCTTATTCAAGGATGCAAACCAAAGATAAAGTCTACAATGATGGATATAATCGAAAAAAGAAGGGCGAAACAGCCGCTTGAATTTCCAAGCGCCGGCTCAGTTTTTAAACGCCCCGAGGGTTATTACGCAGGGGCTTTGATTGAGCAGTGCGGTCTCAAGGGCAGGAGTGTCGGCGGGGCGCAGTTGAGCTCGAAACATGCCGGATTTATAGTTAACAGAGGCGGAGCCACCTGTGAGGATGTAAAAAAGCTAATTGAAATAATAAAAGAAAATGTATATAACCGTTTTGGTGTTATCCTCGAAACGGAAATAAAAATTGTCTAGGCAAAGGAGCGGATTATGGAACTAATTGTTGTGACAGGGCTTTCAGGTGCGGGCAAATCAGCTGTGGTTGATGTTCTTGAAGACATCGGCTTCTTCTGTGCTGACAATATGCCGCCAAAGCTTATCCCTACCTTTGTACAGTTGATAGAGAATTCTAAGGAGAAGCGCGAAAGAATAGCTATCGTTACTGATATAAGGCTTGGAGGTTCTTTTAAAGATTTGTTTAAAGCCCTTGAGGACCTAACGGGTATGAATGTGCACTATAAGGTTCTGTTTGTCGATGCTTCAAATGATGTGCTTGTCAAAAGATATAAGGAAACACGACGCAAGCACCCATTGATGGACAAGTTCAATGGTTCAATAAATGAAGCAATAAACAACGAAAGAGAAATGCTCATGCCTGCGAGACAGATAGCAAATTTCATCGTTGATACATCACATACTACCACTGCGCAATGTAAGGAAATGATTGCAAAACTGTTTCTTGATAATCCGCAGAGTTCAATGAGAATTCGCTGCATTTCTTTTGGGTATAAGTATGGAATTCCAAACGATTCGGATTTGGTTTTTGATGTTAGATGCCTGCCCAATCCCTTTTATATTAAGGAGTTGCGCAATCTGACCGGGCTCAACGAGCGTATAAAAGAATATGTCATGAAATGGCCGCAGGCAAAGAATCTGGTGCCTAAGTTGCTTGACTTAATCGACTATTTGGTGCCGCTCTATATAACTGAAGGCAAAAGTCAGTTGGTTATCTCAGTCGGCTGTACAGGAGGGCATCACCGCTCGGTTGTCTTTGCGGAGCTTATACATGAACACTTGAGCATGAATGGCTATCTGCTCAGCGTAAATCACAGAGATATTAGAAAGTAGGAGGATTGCCGTGTCTTTTTCCTCTGATGTTAAGGATGAACTTGTTAAAATTCAGGCCGATTCGCTCTGCTGTCGGCATGCTCAGGTTTATGGAATGTTGCTGTTTGGCAGGGCTTTCTCAGCATCCTCCGTTTCGCTTTCGACCGAGAACAAAAATGTTGCAGAAAACTATATTAACAGTGTTTTGGAATTAACGGGCATAAAACCTGAATTCATCAACAGAGGCGGCAGAAAGATTACTGTCGGTATAACATCAAAAGTGCAATGCCTGCCTGTTCTTGAAAAATTCGGTCACGGTTCCAGAGAGCTTTCCAGGCGCATAAACAGAGCCAATTTTTCTAGCGAATGCTGCTTTTCCGCATTTCTAAGAGGAGCCTTTCTTTCCTGCGGAACCCTTACATCTCCTGAAAAGAACTATCGTCTTGAGTTTGTTGTACCCTATCTTAAACTCTGTGGCGATTTCGTTAAGCTCATGGAGGAGCTTGATTTGAAACCTAAGCAGGCAAAAAGGAAGAACAGCTATGTTTTGTTTTTCAGAGACAGTGAAACAATCGAGGATATTTTGACTATTATGGGTGCAGTTAACTCTACCCTTGAACTCATGGGTATAAAAATCCATAAAGATATGAGAAATATGGTTAACCGCAAGGTTAATTTCGAGACTGCGAATATAACAAGAACAGTTGAGGCGGCTACCGTTCAGATTAAGGCAATTGAAACAATTATAAATAAAAGGGGACTTGATTTTCTTCCTGATTCTCTCAGGGAAATAGCGGTGCTTAGGATTGAAAACCCCGACGCTACCTTAAAGGAATTGGGTGAAAAGCTCAGCGAACCGATATCCCGTTCCGGCGTTAATCACAGGCTTAATAAAATTCTTGAAATGTCAAAGGAAATCTGATAGAGGAGGTCGGTATGGTGCCGTTTACACATTTGCATTTGCATTCAGAATACAGCCTTCTTGACGGCGCCTGCCGTATAGCTAAAGTGCTTGACCGTGCTGTTGAGCTTGGTCAGACCTCTGTCGCCATAACAGATCACGGCGTAATGTACGGCGTGATTGATTTTTATAAGGCCGCTATAGCAAGGAACATAAAACCGATTATAGGCTGTGAAGTATATGTTGCAGCTAGAACAAGGTTTGATAAGATTCACACTCTTGACAGTGACAGGAGTCATCTTATACTTTTGTGCGAGAACAATACAGGCTATCAGAACCTATTAAAAATAGTCTCCGAGGCATGGGTCAACGGGTTTTACACAAAGCCCCGTGTTGATAAGGAGTTGCTGGAAAAATATCATGATGGAATTATAGCACTATCTGCCTGCCTTGCCGGAGAAATATCTAAGGCGCTTATCAGAGGGGATTATGAGCAGGCGAAGCAAACTGCTCTCTGGTATAAAAAAACTTTTGGTGAAAACAATTACTTTCTGGAGCTTCAGAATCACGGTATAGAAGAGCAATTTAGAATTAAACCATTGCTTATAAGGCTGTCTGAGGAAACGGGGATTCCCCTGGTCGCCACAAACGATGTTCACTATATTAACAAAGAGGATGCACGGATACAGCAGGTTTTGATTTGCATACAAACTAACCATATTATCGGTGAAAATACAGGCCTTGAATTTGAATCGCAGGAGTTTTATCTCAAAAGCGAAGATGAAATGAAGGCTCTGTTTAGTGACTGCCCGCAGGCAGTTGAAAACACCCAGCTGATAGCAGAAAGGTGCAATGTCCAATTCGAGTTTGGAAAAACAAAGCTACCGCATTTTGAAGTGCCTGATAATTACGACCATTTTGAATGGTTTAGCGAGCAGTGCAAAACAGGCTTAACAGAAAGATATGGAAAAAATCCTCCGAAGGAATACATTGACAGGCTCAATTATGAACTCGAAATAATAAATAGAATGGGTTATGTTGATTATTTTCTGATAGTTCATGATTTTATCCGATATGCAAAGTCGCAGGGAATACCTGTCGGCCCGGGCAGAGGCTCCGGAGCTGGCAGCCTTGCCGCTTATTGCTTAGGAATAACAGGCATTGACCCTATGAAGTACAATCTGCTTTTTGAAAGGTTCCTGAACCCCGAAAGAGTCAGCATGCCTGACTTTGACATTGATTTCTGTTACGAGCGGCGTGAGGAGGTCATAGACTATGTCATTGACAAATACGGTTCGGACCATGTTGCACAGATTGTTACCTTCGGAACGCTTGCCGCAAGGGCGGCGATAAGAGATGTCGGCAGGGCATTGGGTATTCCTTATGCAACAGTTGACGCAGTTGCAAAGCTTGTCCCAAATGAAATTAACATAACAATAGATAAAGCGCTTAAAAAATCAAAGGAGTTAAGCGCACAGTACGAATCGAGCCCTTTGATTAAGGATTTAATTGACACTGCATTGAGCATTGAGGGCATGCCTCGCCATGCCTCTACGCATGCCGCAGGTGTGGTCATAACACGTGACACTGTTGACAGTTATGTTCCTCTTTCCCGCAATGACGAATCCGTAGTGACTCAGTTTCCAATGACAACTCTTGAAGAACTTGGCCTTTTAAAGATGGATTTTCTGGGTCTTAGGACATTGACGGTTATATCAGATGCACAAAAAATGATAAGGCAGCATATACCGGAATTTGATATAGATAATATCAGCCTTGAGGATAAAAAGGTGTTCTCTATGCTATCTCAGGGGTTAACGGACGGTGTATTTCAATTTGAATCTGCGGGTATGAGGTCCGTGCTTGTCGGCCTAGGACCCGAAAGCATTGAGGATTTAATAGCTGTTATTTCACTTTACCGTCCGGGACCAATGGATTCAATTCCGACATATATTGAAAATAGGCATCATCCCGAAAAAACGCAATATGCAACTCCGAAATTAAAAAGCATTTTGGATGTTACATACGGTTGCATGGTATATCAAGAGCAAGTTATGCAGATTTTCAGGGAGCTTGCAGGCTATTCCTACGGCCGTGCCGATATTGTGCGAAGAGCTATGTCAAAGAAAAAGCATGATGTCATGGAGCGTGAAAGAAAGATTTTTATATACGGCAAAACAGATGAGGACGGAACAGAAGAATGTGACGGAGCAGTAAAAAGAGGAATAGATGCTCAGACAGCCAACAAAATCTTTAATGATATGTCGTCCTTTGCATCATATGCTTTCAACAAATCCCATGCCGCCGCTTATGCGCTTGTAGCATATCAAACAGCTTATTTGAAGTGCTATCATCCCTGTGAGTTTATGGCAGCCCTGCTGAGCAGCGTGCTTGATAATTCCTCAAAGGTTGCGGGCTATATAGCCGAATGTACAAAGCTCGGCATTGAGGTTCTGCCTCCGCGGGTCAATGTCAGCACTGAGAAATTTACGGTGCACGACAATAAGGTTCATTTTGGTCTGTTGGCTGTTAAGAATCTTGGCAGAGGTTTTATCAGAGAAATAATAGCCGAAAGAAAAATCGGCGGTGAATATAAGTCATTCTACTCCTTTTGTAAAAGGCTATACGGAAGGGAGTTCAACAGAAGGGCGGTTGAAAGCCTGATTAAATGCGGCGCACTTGATAATCTCGGTGCGAACAGAAGGCAGATGCTTCAGGCTTTGCCGAACATTCTCACAGATTTAGAGAATGATAAGCACAGAAATGTGGAAGGCCAGCTAGGCTTTTTTGACCTCGGAAATGATATCGGTGAGCCGGCGGAGCCAAAACTGCCCGATATTAAAGAGATGCCGCAGCCTGAGCTGCTCGCCTTTGAAAGAGAAACTACGGGGATTTATCTTTCAGGTCATCCGATGATGCAGTACAGTGAGCTTGCTGAAAATATACAATCCGCAAAAACCATAGATTTGCTGGCGGCTAGTGAGGACAATCAATCGCCTTACAAGGATAATTCCCATGTCAAGCTATTGGGCATAATATCTTCCGTTAAGAAAAAGATAACTAAAAGCGACGCTACAATGGCGTTTGTAAACGTAGAGGATATGTATGGTGCGATTGAGATTATTGTTTTTCCAAGAACACTTGAAGAAAATGCTCTCATGCTCTATGAAGGCAATATTCTTGTGTTCCACGGCAGGCTGTCACTGGTTGAGGATAAGGATGCAAAATTAGTGTGTGAAATGATTGAACCCTGCCCGGATGAATCAAAAGTGCAGGGAGCAGAAATAAGGCCTGAGGGCAAAAAACGAAAAAGAGGTTTATTCCTCAGGTTCAAATCCGAAGAATGTGAGCAAAAACAAATGGCAGAAAAATTATTGAACATATTTGAAGGCAATTTTCCTGTCTACTTCTATTATGAAGATAAGGGTGAATACAAAAAAAAGCAGGTCGGGTTAACCAATGTCAATGAGGTTTTGCTCAGCGAATTGATAAGGGTATTGGGAGAGAATAATGTTGTTTTCAGAAAATGAAGAATAACCGAAATAAATGATTAAAACTGTCCTATTTTTCATTAATTTGTTTGACTTAATTGTCTATTTGGTGTATTATATTTTAGATTTGATTATTATTCGTCAATTTTCGAGGAGGAGTTTTGGTGAAGAAGATTGGTGTCTTGACGAGCGGCGGTGATGCCCCGGGAATGAATGCTGCTATTCGTGCGGTTGTTAGAACAGCGTGCGTTAATGGTATAGAAGTTTACGGTGTCAAACGAGGATATAACGGTCTGATGAACGGTGACCTGGAACAAATGACACTTCGCAGTGTTTCAGATATAATTCACAGAGGTGGAACGATGTTGTATTCCGCCCGTTCACCCGAGTTTAAAACAGAGGAAGGTATGCAAAGGGCAATTGATGTGTGCCACAGCCGCGGGATTGAAGGCGTTGTTGTCATCGGCGGTGACGGCTCCTTTAGAGGTGCCCGTGACCTTTCACTTAGGGGAATTCCCTGCATAGGTTTGCCGGGAACGATTGATAACGATATAGCCTGCTGTGACTACACAATCGGTTATGATACCTGCATGAATACCATTATGCAGATGGTTGACAGAGTCAGAGATACAAGTGAGTCACATGACCGCTGCAGCGTTATTGAAGTAATGGGCCGTTCCGCAGGCTATCTCGCACTTAATTCAGGCATTGCCGTGGGCGCAACCTCAATACTTATTCCAGAGATTGAATATGACATTGAGCGTGATGTAATCGAAAGAATGAGGCGCACCCAAAAAACGGGCAAACGCCATTTTATAATAATTGTGGCAGAGGGTATCGGCGGTGTCGAGGAGCTTGCTAAAAGAATTGAGAGTGAAACAAGTGTTGAAACAAGGGCGGTCGTGCTCGGCCATGTCCAGAGGGGTGGCTCACCCACTGCAAGGGACAGGGTTGTTGCAAGCCAGATGGGCTATTCGGCCGTTAAGCTTCTAATGCAGGGTGTCGGCAACAGAGTCGTTGCCATGCAGAATGACCAGATTATTGATTATGATATTTTTGATGCCCTACAGATGAGTAAAACTATTAATAATGAGCATTATAAAATAGCCTACGATATTTCGATTTAAAAGGTGATTATGGTATTAAATAATTTTTTTGACCTGCGAAAGCTGGTAATTGAAAAAACCTTTGAGAGAATGAATAACATGCAGCGTGAAGCGGTCTTTTCTACGGAAGGACCGCTTTTGGTGCTTGCAGGAGCAGGTAGCGGTAAAACAACCGTCTTGGTTAACAGAATTGCAAATATAATACGCTTTGGCAATGCTTATAATTCGGATAAAGTCAGCTTTATGCCGACAGAAAAGGATATAAGCTTATTAAATGACTACCTTGCGGGCAAAACAGATGATTTGTTTGATGTTGAAGATTTGTTGAGTGTAAATGCACCAAAGCCTTGGCAGATTCTCGCAATAACTTTTACAAACAAAGCCGCAAATGAACTCAAAAAGAGGCTCGCCTCCATGCTCGGGGAAAATGCTACCGATATTTGGGCAGGCACATTTCACTCATCCTGCGCAAAAATTCTGCGCCGTGATGCTGATAAGCTGGGCTTCACAAGCCATTTCACAATATATGACACCGATGACTCAAAGCGCACGATGAAGGAATGCCAGAGGCTTCTGGAGATAGATGATAAATTCCTTTCTCACAAACAAATTCTTAAAACTATAAGCTCTGCCAAGGATATGCTCATAACCCCTGAGGAATTTTTGAAGGAAGCAGGCAACGATATTAGGCTTCAGAAAATCGGCAGTGCGTATGCACAATATCAGAAGCTGCTCAAGTCAGCAGATGCAATGGATTTTGACGATTTGCTGTTTTACACTGTCAGGCTTCTTGAACAAAATAGTGAAGTACGGGAATTCTATCAGAACAAATTCAGATATATTATGGTTGATGAGTATCAGGATACAAACCATGCTCAATATTGCCTTGTCGCACTTATGTCCGAGAAGCATAAGAATATCTGTGTAGTTGGCGATGACGACCAGAGCATATATCGCTTCAGAGGCGCAACGATTGAAAACATACTGAGCTTTGAAAGTCAGTACCCGAATTCAAAAATAATCAGACTTGAGCAGAACTACCGCTCAACACAGAATATACTTAATGCCGCAAATGCAGTTATTGCAAACAATGAAAACCGTAAGGGTAAAAATCTCTGGACTTCAAACGATGTTGGCGATAAAACCATCGTTTACAAGGCGGACGATGAAATCAGCGAGGGGATGTTTATTGCCGACACCATTCTCAATGCCGTCGCCAAGGGCAACAGATGGAGTGACCATGCTGTGCTTTACAGAATGAACGCTCAGTCAAACTCTATTGAAAATGCTTTTATCAGGTGCGGCATCCCATACAGAATAATCGGGGGACACAGGTTCTACGAAAGAAAGGAAATCAGGGACGCAATTGCATACCTGACTGTCATTAACAATCCTGACGATAATGTCCGCCTGCGCCGTATTATTAACGAGCCTAAAAGGGGAATAGGCGATACGACTCTTAATAATGTTGCCGCAATAGCTGCAGAACTGGGCGTCAGCATGTATGAGATTGTCAAAACTGCAGATGAATATGCAAATCTTAGCAGGGCAAGCGCAAGGCTGCTGGAATTTGCGGATTTATTGGAAGAGCTCCGCATGGCATTAGACAAGATGACTCTTGCTGAAGTGTTTGAACTGGCAATGCAAAAGAGCGGTTATATTAACAGCCTTGCTCTCGATAAGGATACATACACAGACCGCATAGCAAATCTTAACGAGCTGACCTCAAACCTTGTCAGGTACTCCGAAAATAATCAGGAGGGCGACCTCAACGGCTTCCTTGAAGAAATTGCTCTTATGTCGGATATTGACAACTACAATTCCGAGTCTGATACAGTCGTTATGATGACACTGCACTCCTCAAAAGGTCTTGAATTCCCCGTTGTTTTTATTTCGGGAATGGAGGAGGGTATATTCCCAGGACAGCAGTCCATATATAGCCAGACAGAGCTTGAAGAGGAGCGCAGGCTGGCCTATGTCGGTATAACAAGGGCTAAGAAAAACCTGTACCTTATCAATACAAGGTCTAGAATGCTTTTCGGCTCGACAGTCTACAATATGCAGTCCAGATTTATTAATGAAATTCCTGAATCCTTGATTGAGCTCAAGGGTTTATACATAACACAGACCACAAGGCCCTCCCGCTCTTTTGCAGGTGAACCAAATAAAGCATCTGTTAACAGAGGGTTTTCCGCATCTACCCGCAATAAAACAACTAATGTCTATAGAGCAGGGGACACGGTTGTTCATAAAATCTTTGGTGAAGGCATGGTAATTTCAGTTTTACCGATGGGAAATGACTCAATGCTTGAAATAGCGTTCAAGAAAGTCGGCACAAAAAAATTGATGGCAAATTATTCAAAGCTTGAAATACAGAAATAATAAGGGATGATTATATGAAAGAAGTCAAAATGTTACTTTCGGCTGTTCTTGCATTAGTCGTTGCGGCCGTTTTCTGTTTGCCCGTATATGCAATGCAAGGTGAAACCGTGCCGGTAATAGTTGTCAGCGGTATGGCTGTCTTGCCATTGACTTCAGCAGATGAGCAGGGCGGCTTTAGGGCATATCCTCCCGAAACAAAAAAGCTTTTAAAAACTGCGTGTGATATGTTTATACCCACAGCCTGTCTTATTAATAACGGTGACTGGGCTAAATTTGCTGATAAGGCTTTTCCTGTTATCAACGAGCTTTTTGACCCGATTGCCTGTTACAATGACGGTAATTCCGTTTATGATATTTCTTACCCGAGCTTTGAACTTTCGATGGACAACTATGATTTTTATACTCTTCAGGATAAAGATGAGCAGGCTGTTATTCATTCTGCAGTTGACAAGTTCGGTGCGGAAAATGTTTTTTTCTTTAATTACGACTGGAGGCTTGACCCTCTTTATCATGCCGATAAACTCAAGGATTTCATTGATGCTGTAAAACAGCTCAAGGGCTGTGAAAAGGTTACTCTGGCTCCCTGCAGCATGGGAGGAACAGTAGTTCTTTCATACCTTGAAAAAAACGGAGCAGGCAGTATTCACAATTGTGTGTTTCTATCTACTGCGTTTCAGGGAACCTCTGTTGTCGGCGAGCTGTTCAGACGCGAGCTTTATTTTGACAAGGATGCCCTTATACTGAGGATTAATCAGCTGGGCAGGGACAATTTCACAAAATTAGCTTATCCCTTCCTAACCGGACTGTTGGATGAAATGGGATTGTTTGATTTAATATTGCCGGTCATAGATGAATTAATTGAAAATGTCGGCGCAAGGTTTTATGATGAAATTCTTTGCAACAGCTTCGGAAATATGGCAGGCATTTGGGCTTTAGTTGCCGACAAGGATTTCGAGTCTGCCAAGGAGTCTATGCTGGATTCGGATGTCAAGCAAAAGCTTATTGAAAGAATTGATTATTATCATTACAATGTTCAGCAAAAAGCTCAAGAAATACTCAAAAACACTCTGCAAGAGAGTTGCTTTATATCAATTGTATCTCAATACAACATGCAAGGGCTTCCGGTAAATGTTTCATATAAAAACAACAATGATTTTTTGATTGACACAACATATTCGAGCGCAGGGGCAATATGTGCTGACCTTGACAAGACTCTCGGCAGCGAATATGTTCAACAAAATACATCTTGCGGGCACAATCACATTTCGCCCGACAATGCTATTGACGCTTCAACCTGCTTGCTTCCCGAACAGACTTGGTTTATTAAAAATCTCGCTCACATTGATTTTTCCTATGGAACTCAGGCGGCGGATTTTGTTGTTTGGCTTTTGGGTGCTGTGGAGCAATATAATATTTTTTCAAACGAGCCTTATCCTCAGTTCATGGAGTTCGATTATGATTCAGGAGCATTAACCCCTGTCAGTTATGAAAACAGCGCAAGAATTAAGAATGATACTTTGATTAACAATAAAAGCATTACTCAACCTTCATCTGATACAATTCTATCCTCGGAGTATGTTGAAAATGATTTTTTTGTTGAGAACATATCATCTGCAAAGTCAAGCGATAACATTCCGGTCAAGTTAATAAAGAACAGTGAGAAAAAACATCTGAGCAAAGCAATAATAGCCATACCTTTTTCTGCCGCTGCAGCTTCCTGTGTCGCATTTACACTTTACAGAAAAAAAGAATAGTATTAATGAAAAACTCCCGTGGCAGATTGCCGACGGGAGTTATTTATTGTTTTATTTAATCAAATCCTAGCTCACAAATGGTGTGCTTATCCTGCTCAATCTGAAATCAACGGGCTTTCGCTCAGTGTTAAATCGGTGGACGCTCAGTACAAGCCCCACGGCGATATATATGCATAGATTGGATGAACCTCCTGCGCTGAAAAATGGAAGAGTGATACCAATAACAGGCAAAAGCTTCATGCACATGCCGATATTGATAACAGATTGAGCAGCTATCATAATCGCTACGCCGTAGCACATCAGGCTTGTGTGACTTTCAACTGCTTTTTTGCCGACAATAACAATCCTGACTACTATTGCTGTTATAAGAATCAATGCAGCCATGGCGCCGACAAAGCCCAACTCTTCACCGATTACTGAAAAAATCATATCATTCTCACTTACGGGAACAAGGCCGTGCTGTGTATAAGAGCCTTTAAAAAGACCTTTACCCAGCAATTGACCCGAACCGATAGCATTTACGGCTTGCTGCTGCTGAAAAATAACAGCTTCATATCTGTCAACCGACATTCCCTTTGGATAATAAACGGCAAGCAGCCTCTCCTTTTGAAATTGGGAAAGAAATTCAAACCATGCAATCGGAACGGCAGCAAGGCTAAACGCAAAGCCAGCAGCAAAATATCTTAATTGCAAACCTGCAAGAAAAAGCAAACCTAGAATAATAAATACAAAAACCAGAGCGGAGCCTAAGTCTCCCGTAGCGAATACAAGGCAGACGGGAATTAAGGCATGAACACCGAGCTTGAGCAGGTTTTTAATATTATTAATATCATCCTTAATTGCGTCAAGATGTGTAGAAAATGTAATAATAAAACCTATTTTCAGCAGTTCGGATGGTTGAAAATAAATGCCTGCAATAGGTATCCAGGTTTTTGCATCAGGCCTGTCCGCGGGACCGACGCCCCAAATAAACAATGAAAGCATTAACAGCAGACATATGCCGCCGATGACAGGCCAGAATCTGACTATAATCTTATAATCAATAAATGAAATAATAATAGCGGCAACCGCACCGATAGCTATTGCTGCAACCATTACAATAGTATCTCTGAAGAATATGCTCCCATCGGAAAGGTGATATCTCGTAGCACTATGCACCATAAGAACACCGAACGCAGAGGTGATAAAGCAGAGAATCAACATCAGTTTGTCCGTTTCCTTAATATGAACTCTTAAACTGCCCAAATTTTCACCTCCGAAAATTAAAATTAATTCACAAAATATTATAAGCTTAAATTTGTCATAATTCAAGCTAAATACTTTAACAATCGAAAATTGTATGATATAATACTCGTCAGAAATATGGAAAGGATAAAAGCAGAATGCCGGTTTACAAATCTTTTAGTGTTGAACAAACTGAAAAAATTGGCTCAGAGCTTTCAAAAAGTCTCAGTGGCGGTGCGGTTGTTGCGCTTTTCGGTGACCTCGGGATGGGCAAAACAACATTTGTCAGAGGTATAGTAAAAGGGCTTGGTATTGAGGCACCTGTCAGCAGCCCAACCTTTGCACTTGTTCACGAGTACGGCGGCAATCCTGCCTTTTACCATTTTGATATGTATAGAATTAATTCATGGGATGGATTATATTCAACAGGTTTTTTTGATTATCTTAATGAAAACAGCATACTTGCAATTGAATGGAGCGAAAACATCGAAAACGCCTTGCCGAAGAATCATATCAAAGTTGAGTTTGAATACGGTCATGAGCTCAATGAACGAATTATTACCATAACGGAAAGAGAGGAAGAGCATGAAAATTCTTGCAATTGATTCCTCAGCCTGTGCGGCAAGTGTTGCAATTATGGATAATGAAAAGCTTTTGAGCGAATTTTATTTAAATGTCGGTCTTACACACAGCCAGACATTGATGCCTCTTGTCAGTTCAGCACTTGAATGTGCCGGGCTTTCATGCACGAACATTGACCTTTTTGTCGTTACAAACGGCCCCGGCTCTTTTACGGGAGTCCGTATTGGAGTTGCCGCAATAAAAGGGCTTGCACAGGCGGTCAACAGAAAATGCGTGGGAGTATCTACTCTTGAAGCTATAGCATATAATCTTCTCGGCACCGAATGTATTGCCTGCTGTGTGATGGATGCTCGTTGCGAGCAGGTTTACACCGCCATGTTTTCGGTGGATATGGATAGTGTCTGCAGGATTACACAAGACAGTGCGATGAAAATTTCAGAGCTTTCTGAACAGATAAATAAATGCAGTCAGCCTGTAGTCCTTGTGGGCGACGGTGCTCAAATCTGTTACGACACGCTGTCTGCACAATTGCCCGAGCTTAGGCTGGCACCCGAAGGCAATAGATATCAGAGGGCAAGCGGTGCCGCTCTTGCCTCAAAAGGGGTAGATGCGGTCAATTTCCATAATCTTGGAATTAACTATCTCAGGCTACCGCAGGCTGAAAGAGAACTAAAAAAACTATTAAAAAGTAATTACAAATCCTAAGGAGGGTTTTAAATGATTATTCTAGGCTCCGACCACGCAGGCTTTGAGCTCAAGGAAGCTATTAAAAAACACCTTGAAGAAAAAGGGTTAAATTGCATTGATAAAGGAACACACAGCACTGATTCTGTTGACTATGCCCCGATAGCCGTTAAAGTTTCAAGAGAGGTCTTGGCTAATGAAGGCTCGCTGGGAGTGCTTTGCTGCGGAACAGGAATCGGCATTTCTATAGCTGCAAATAAGGTCAAGGGCATAAGGGCAGCCTGCTGCTCCAATGTATTCTGCGCAAAAATGACAAGGATGCACAATAACGCAAATATTATTGCACTGGGCGGCAGGGTTACTGATATTGATACAGCCAAAAAAATGGTTGATATTTTTATAAATACCCAATTTGAGGGCGGCAGGCATCAAAGGAGAATTAATCAGATTACTGCAATTGAAAACGACGAGATAGACGAGATATAAGTTTATAATAAAATATAAATATAATGGGAGTTGAAAAAATGGGAAATGTAACAATCACCAATCACCCGCTCATTCAACACAAGCTAACTCTTTTGAGAGATAAGAACACTGGCTCAAAGGAGTTCCGTGCCCTTGTCGGTGAAATAGCAATGCTCATGTGTTATGAAGCAACACGCGACCTGCCTCTCAAGGAGGTTGAGATTGAAACACCTGTTTCAGTTGCAAAAGCAAAAGTTATTTCAGGCAAAAAGCTTGCCTTTGTCCCAATACTCAGAGCAGGTTTAGGTATGGTTGAAGGTGTTCTTGAGCTTGTCCCTTCAGCAAGAGTGGGTCATATCGGCCTTTACCGTGACCCTGAAACTCTTATGCCCGTTGAATATTACTGCAAGCTTCCTGCCGATATAACAGAGCGAGAGGTTATTGTTCTTGACCCGATGCTCGCAACAGGTGGTTCTGCAATTGATGCAATTACGCAAATAAAAAAACGCAGCCCAAAGTCAATTAAGTTTATGGGCATAATTGCTGCTCCCGAAGGCTTAAATGCTCTGAGCAAGGCTCATTCCGATGTTGATATCTTTTGCGCCGCTCTTGATGAAAAGCTAAATGAGCATGGTTATATTGTGCCCGGTCTCGGAGATGCCGGTGATAGGATTTTTGGCACAAAATAGAAAAGTTTTACATTTATTTTATAAGCTGCGTTTTTTTGACGCAGCTTTTCTTTTACCGCTTTTTTATAATATGCATAATTTAACTGAGTTAAAGTTTTAGTCAACATATCATTTTTTGCTTTTAAAAAGCATATTTACCGCAAATAATATCACCGAAAAAGGTCAAATTAATAATGTTTCGCAAAAGCTTTTTTGCATTGTGAAACAGTTTCTGATTGATGCTTGGAGGTGAAAAATGAAGAATTTTTTTAAGGTCGTCAGTGTGCTTGGATTAATAGTTTCCATTGGTATTTTTGCCCTT
>JAAZFZ010000223.1 GCA_012511485.1 Clostridiales bacterium
AGGTATAGCAATGCTTTGCATATTTGGGGTCTTCGCAATTATAATGATACTCTGGCAAAGAACTATTATTAAAAAAATTAAACTAATCAGCGGAGAAGAGCCTAAATGTGCCGGAGAATTGCTTCTTTGCTTGTTTATTCCATTTTATATTTATTATTGGGTATTTACGAGGGCACGAAAACTGTCCGCAGCTGCAGCAAATCATAATGTTCATATAAAAGATCATGGTGCTTTGTACCTTGTTTTGACAATTTTTGCGCTTCAATTAATTGCATTAATTTTATTACATATTAATTGTAATAAAGCTGAAAAAATGATTGCTGAAGCTCAACAGGCAGGTCAAAGAAATGTTCCGAATAGGCTTAATCCGGAATTCTATGCACCGGCACCAATAAGCAATAATAATAATCGGCAGCAAAGGGTTGAATCACCCATGACCGATTTAATAGGTCTGGCTAAATTAAAAGTTGAGGGTAAAATCACCCTGGAGGAGTATGATAATAGAAGGGAAGAAGTTCTTGCCAAATTGTAGTGAAGCTTTTGTTAACTATGGAATAATATCTCCGCCTGCCCGTGCAGGCGGTTTTTTATCACTCTTTAACTTTGTTAGGTATCCTTTTTTTTTCGTGCTTGTCATATTATACAACATGTTCACATAAATATGAATCAAGATATTGTTGTGAATATGGAGGAAAATGTGATGACAAATACGGCAACAAATTCGAATATTTATCAAGATATAGCAACACGAACCGACGGTGATATTTACATTGGTGTTGTCGGGCCTGTCAGAACAGGCAAATCTACATTTATCAAAAGGTTTATGGACTCTCTTGTTTTGCCGAATATACAGGGAGATTCAAAGCGCTTGAGGGCTACCGATGAGCTGCCTCAGGCGTCTTCAGGCAGGACAATAATGACAACTGAGCCCAAGTTTATACCTGAGGAAGCAGTAGAAATTGTTTTGCCCGATATGGCTCATTTCAGAGTTCGCATGATTGACTGTGTTGGCTACATAGTTCCGAGTTCTTTGGGATATATCGAAAACAACCAGCCTCGCATGGTCAAAACTCCATGGTATGAAAATGAAATTCCGTTTAATATGGCAGCTGAAATCGGAACTAAAAAGGTTATAAGTGAGCATTCAACAATCGGGCTGGTTGTAACAACGGATGCATCAATTAGTGAGATACCGAGAGAAGAATACGAGGAAGCTGAGGAAAGGGTAATTAATGAACTCAGGGAGTTGAACAAACCGTTTAATGTTCTGCTCAACTGCACCCAGCCACAGTCTCAGGAAGCGCAGGAGCTGGCAGATTCCCTAACGGAAAAGTATGATGTTCCTGTAATCCCTGTCAATTGCCTTGAGTTGACTGAAGATGAAATCAAGCGGATTCTCTCAATAATTCTTTTTGAGTTCCCGATTAAAGAGGTTTCAATTGATTTACCCGAATGGATGGTATCACTTGAGCGTGACCACTGGTTGAAAAACGCAACCTTTACGGCAATTTACAATGCAACGCAGACGCTTGCCCGTATGCGTGATGTTTCAAATTTTGCTAAGGATATAATAAACTTTGAACAAATTGATAATGCTGCTGTAAATTCATTAGATCTTTCTGATGGCAGCGCAAAGGTTATAGTAACAATGAAGCCTGAGCTGTTTTATAGGATTCTGGCTGAAACGACCGGGTTGGAAATAGACGGTGAACAGGGACTTATGAACAGCATTAAAGAGCTTTCCGAAACCAAAAAGGCTTATGACAGGCTAATGGGTGCGCTAAATGAGGTTGAGGCGACAGGTTATGGCATAGTAATGCCTGCACTCGATGAGCTTTCACTTGAAGAGCCGGAGATTATGCGGCAGGGCGGAAGGTACGGAGTCCGTCTAAGGGCTTCTGCGCCATCGCTGCATATTATGAAAGCCAATATCACAACTGAGGTTGCTCCGATTGTCGGCTCCGAATCGCAGTCGGAGGAACTGGTTATGTACCTGCTCAAAGAGTTTGAAGAAAATCCGGCAAAAATATGGGAGTCAAACATATTCGGCAAATCACTGCATGAGCTAGTAAATGAGGGGCTGCACAATAAGCTTAACAGAATGCCAACTGAGGCAAGAATGAAACTGCAGGAGACTCTTGAGAAGGGCATTAACGAGGGCTGCACAGGACTAATTTGCATTATTC
>JAAZFZ010000224.1 GCA_012511485.1 Clostridiales bacterium
ACACGCAAGGGCATCAACGGAAAAGATGTCCGCATCGACGATGAAAACCAAATCGTCATCGAAAACGCCCACGATCCTATCATTGACACAAAGACCTTTGCCTATGCTAAAGAGCAGTTGAAGCTGCGTTCAAAATCAAACTACCGTGGGGAAAAGAAGTATGCCACTGACTATTCGGGATTCCTGTTTTGTGGAGACTGCGGCAGTCCGATGTTCTCCATGTCCCGCCCCGATCTTGCGGCGGCATACACTTGTGGTACCTATCACCGACGGGGGCTGAAGGGTTGCACTTCTCATCATATCCGTGTGGATTTACTTGATGAACTGCTCAAGGGGTATATTCTCCGAGTGCGTGATAACTGTGAAAAGATGATTGCGGAGCTTGAGCAGGCAATCAAGGAACAGCCCAAGCGTGAAGCAGAGCTGGGACTAACGGTTGACAGCATTGAGCAGCAGATTACCGATGCGAAAGATCAGTTAAAAGAACTGTACAAGCAAAAGGTGCTATCCTCTCTCGGCAAGTCTGATGCAAAAATAAAAATCCGCGAGCAGGTTTATGAGGAAATGGAAAACGATCTGACCGAGCGCATTGCCGGGCTTGAAAAGCAGTTTCGTGATGTCAGCGATATGCGTAACACCATGATTCATACCAACCGCCAAGCCAAAACGGTCATTGATGTTTTTGAGGATGTGCTGCATAAAGCGAAGCTCGACAAACGGGATATCGGGCTGATTGTTGACCATATCACGGTTTTCGAAGATCACCTGAATGTCAAGCTGAAAACCGATGTGGACACACTCCTCTCTCTTGAGGACAAGGAGGAAATCGTAAATTTTCGTGATGGCAGTAAGGATATCGAAAAAGACAGATTAGTCCAGTCAAGCACCAACAGACGGGACAAGGTCTTTGCTGTCAATGTTATCAGCAGCGGTGACCCTCTCGAAATATATACAGATGCTGACGGAGAGGTGATTTTCAAAAAGTATTCCCCTGTGGGCGAGCTTTCATCAATTGCAAAGCAATATGCGGAAGTGCTGTTCAGGGGGACAAGTCTGCCCGTCATCATAACCGACCGTGACAGAGTTATTTCCTGTGCGGGTCTGCCGAAAAAAGAGGCTGTCGACCGAAGGGTAACCTCCGCTCTTGAGGAAATAATAGAAAGCCGCACAAACTATATAATGACTGCAGAGGGCGAAAAGCTGCGCCCGGTTGAAGGCCTTGACAGGGACGCAGGCATTGCCTGCCCCATTATTGGCGGAGGAGATGTTTCGGGAGCGGTGATTCTGCTCCGGAACGAAAACGGTTCAATCCCTTCACAAACCGACGCAAAGCTTGTTATGGTAGCCGCCTCATTTCTTGGCAAACAGATGGAGGATTGAATATACCTCAAAGCACGGTATGCGCCAAAAACGCATACCGTGCTTTTATATTTTTGTTTTAATTTTCGCTGTTGATATTGTTTGTGAGCGTCATGCCGCCGCTATCGTCAACCGTCACTACAATTCCGTTTTCCTTAACTGTTGTATAGGTAGAGGTATGGGATATCATGGTTAGGTTCCATTTGACATTGGGATAGATTTTGCCCAGCCCGTTTGTAACAACCGCAGCCTTGGGCATGAGCGTTTTAATAAGGGTTCTGTTAGTTGCCCCCGCATATCCATGATGGCCGAGCTTAAGAAGGTCAACATTGCCAATCTGAGGAGCGAGCCTTCTTTCAAGCCCTTGAAGATTTGTTATATCCGCCGCAAGGAAGGCGGCAAAATCGCCTTTTGTCAGCTTTGTGCCTATCGAATTGTTGTTTTCACCGATGCCCCTGTCGTTTATATCAGCCTTTGTGTTGAAAAATTGAATTGTGAAATCACCCATTGTAAAAGGCTCCGACGGAATTTGCGTAACGGTATTAAACCCTCTTTTTTCGAGTGACTCAATAATTGTTAAGTAAACCTTATCCATTCTCCATGCCTTGAGCTCACCCTGCCTTGCCCGCTCAACATAGTATTTCTTAACGTATGCCGTTTTAATTATAATATCCTTGTCGTTTATTATAGCCTCAAATCCTCCGGCATGGTCGTAGTGATAGTGCGTGGCAAGCACAAAATCAAGGACAGCCTTGCCGTTTTCATCTCCCGCAACCTTTTTTATATAGTCTGTTACAACATCCTCATATCCGTTTATTCTGGCATTAGCTCTCGGGTTGTTGCTACCCTCGCCGCTGTCAATAAGCGCAAAATGCCCGTTGCTTTCAATAAGGATTGCATCGGAATTGCCGGTATTTAAAAAATGAATACGGTCAGCCGTGCCTTGGGAGTCAAAGGTCTCGGCAGTGATTCTATATCTGTCTTCATATTTATTGCAAAGAACAACGGTTATTATATCGAGTATGAAAACCGAGAACATTATTGTCATTATTATTATTGTTGCAATTTTTTTTGCCATATGGTCACCGTTTATTTCAAAATCAATTTGATATTATATCACAGACTGTCACGGGATGTCCACAAATATATTTTCCACCTAAAAGAATTTGTTGCAAAAAAAGCGCACCACAACGGAAAAACTTTTGCGGTACGCCTGTTAACCTTTTGATGTCAAGCTCGCAAATCTGTAGCGAGCTTTTTCTGATGCGCTACAGATTACCTCATTCTATGTCGGATATTATTTCCTTGAGTGCCACAAGCTCATCCTTGTTGAGAGTAATGCCCTTATTCATCTTGTCGTGGTCGGGCGACCATTCCCTGATGTCGTATTTCGGCTCCCTGCCGTTCCAGCTGATTAGGTTGAGCTCCTTTGTCCAGCCCTTGTTGTTCTCGGAAATGACTCCGATTGATTCAACGATTTCATAGGTAAACTCTGCCATAATTATCCTCCTATTATTCAGCAGGTCCAATCCTCATTTGCAAGCTCCCTGTGGAGCTCCCTGAGCATCTTTTCCTGTTTTTTACGGTCCGGTATAATGCCTTCTACTATTGACCAAAACTCTTTGCTGTGATTGTGCTCAAGAATGTGAGCGAGCTCATGTACAATTACATAGTCTATGCACTTCTCCTGCGCCATAATCAGCAGCCACGAAAAATTGAGGCTGTTTTTGCCGCTGCAGGAGCCCCAGCGTGTGGATGCCGAATTGATTTTGACGCACTGCGGCTCAACTCCCATGAGCTGTGCAAACCTATTGACCTTATATTCTATGCAGGTTCTTGCTTGCTTTTTATATATGCTGATAATTCCTTCCTTTATTTTCTGAGAAGATAGCGATGCCGGCGCATAAAATTTTTCGCCGTCAAAGCCTATGCTGTTGCCCTGTGCCTGTGCAAGGGGATATACCTCGCCCATGAGCCTGAGAGAACAGCCGATTTGAACTGAAAATGCGCTCTTTTTTTCATTGCGCTGCCTTATTGCTTGGATTTGCTCCTCAATCCATTTGCGCTGTGAGGCAACAAATTCATCTATTGCCCGTTTGCTCATGGTAACGGGGCAGCGAACCTCGACAACTGCATCCTTTCGGACATAAATGCCGATGGTTTTTCTTTTCGTTCGAGTCAACTTGTATTCCATTAATTACTCCGCTGTCTGTGTCAGCTCAATGACGGCCTCAACGGCAAGTTTGGCATTGACCATCCTGTATGAGTATACAAGGGGATGAAACTCGTCGGGGTTATCCTCCACCTCATAGCAGGTGTTTTCGGGAGAACAGACAATTTGTTTTATTGTGTCGCCGGGAAGGTCAGGCTTGACTGACCATGCCAGTGCCGTCACAGCCGTGACAACCGGTGCAGCCATTGATGTGCCGGACATATAGCGGTATTTACTGTCTTGTGCCGAGCTGCAGCTGAACACATCATAGCCCGGTGCGCAGATATCCACCCTATCGCCGTAATTAGAAAAATCAGCCTGACGGAAAGAGGCACCGCCCATATTCTGCGCCGCACCCACAACGATGATTCTGTCTACAATCTGCTTTGCGCTTATGCCCGTTCTGCCGGTAAAGGCATTGTCCTGAGTTATTGAGCAGAACATTCCGTTATAAAAAGCATCCTCCGCCTTTTCCTTCGAGCCGTTACCCGCAGACTGAACGACTATATAATCATAACCTGCCTCAAGCAGCTTTGCCATGGAATAAGAGAAACATTTTGCTTCAAAATGCAAAAAAATCTCATAAAACGGTAACAATAATTCGCTTACCGGCATTGAAGCCGTTGAGCCGACGGAATAGTTGATGACCTTCGCACCATCAAGCACTGTGTAGACAAGACCTGTCAGCAGCCTTTCTGAGGTTGCCCAAAACTGGTGGTCTTCAGGCTCCCAGTCAACACAGTGAATCGTGCAGTTATCGCATATACCTGTAATGCCCGTATTGTTGTTGGCATTTGCGGAAATTATCCCTGCAACATGGGTACCATGGTCGTCTTTTATGTTCTGCTTCTTAAGCCACTCTTTTGGAAATACTATTTTGCCCTGCAAATCCTCATGCTCAAGGTCAAATCCGCTGTCAATAACACCTATATCTATATGGTTAAAATAATCATTGTACTCCCATGCGCTCGGTGCCTGGATAGCCTCAAGCCACCAGTTACTGCCGCCGGGGTCCGATTCGTCCCAACCTAAGGTGTACTCCCCTCCGCCGGGGCTCGTCCACGGGTCTGAGGGTACGGAGGTCTCTGAAACCTTAACTGCAAGGTTGCAGACCGCAAGCTCAACCTCTTCGTTTTTCATAAGAGTGTCACAAAGAGCCTGAATTTCATTTATATCCTTGGGTTGAATTCGCAACTGGTACCTGTTGAGAATACCCAGATAGCCTACCATGACGGCATCGATGCTTTTTACTATTTCGAGCTTGCTGAAAAAGGGTGTTCCGTCCTTAAAGAAGACCAGTATTTCGTCATTAACATAGCCGCAGTCCTCTGAGATATTAACGATACTCTTTTCTTCTGCCACACGGTGATAATCGCCCTTTGTGCTTACTGCTGTGAGTACGGGCTTTTTTTCGGGAAGTGGGGCTTTTACACTGTTTTCAATATTTACTGTCGCTACGCTGCCATTAGTTTGTGAAAGCGTGACCCTGCTTTCGCTGATACTGCTCATGGGAATTGCATATGACCATATGGCAAGCGTCAATGCAAGCACTGATATGTACGAAATAAGCCTTTTCATTATACACCTCCTAAATCATTAAACTGATTATAGGATTATTTTCCATGTATTGTCAATAGCGGCATTAAAAACTATTGTAATGTTTTTGGCTGTAATGTATAATTTATGATAAGTACTTTCTCTCTACACCTATATTCGGAGGATATATATGAAACTTATTGACCTTGTTAAAGTTTTGGACGCACAAATTATATACGGGCACGAATTTCTGGACAGAGAGGTGTTGAGTGCCTGCGGGAGTGACATGATGAGCGATGTGCTTGCCTTTGTCAAGGGTCAGGCAGTGCTGCTCACGGGTCTTGTCAATTCCCAGGTGGTCAGAACCGCCGAAATGGTTGATATGAATTGCATCGTTTTTGTCAGAGGCAAGGTGCCGGATGAGGGAATAATCGAGCTTGCAAAATCATGCGAAATCGTGCTCATGAGAACAGAGATGGAAATGTTTACCTCATGCGGACTTCTCTACTCGAAGGGGTTACGGGGAGGCAGCGGAAAATAATGAGCAGCTTGCAACTTCATTTTGATGTGGACGGCGAGGATTTCACAAGAGCAGGCGAGGCCTCTGGCAGCATTAAGCGCACACTCAAGGAGCTGGGGCTTACACCCGATATTATCCGCAATGTGGCTATCTCCGTATATGAGGGCGAGATAAACATGGTTATCCATGCAAACGGAGGCATGATTGACTGCGAGGTTCTGCCGGATGTGATAAATGTTCTGCTCAGGGACAGTGGACCGGGCATTGCCGATATTTCTCTTGCCATGCAGGAGGGATATTCGACTGCTCCCGATAATGTGCGTGACCTCGGCTTCGGAGCCGGCATGGGTCTTCCCAACATAAAAAAATATACGGATGAAATGGAAATTTATTCAACACCTGGAGTCGGCACAACAATAAGACTCAAGGTTTACATAAAGTAGCTTAACATCAGGATACGCATTGGAACGGAGGTTCAAAATGGCGGAGTTTTTTCATTCTGTTCGACTCGACGAAGAAAAATGTCTGGGCTGCACAAACTGCATTAAGCGCTGCCCGACGGGAGCTATCAGAGTTCGCAACGGAAAGGCTCATATTATCAAGGAAAGATGCATTGACTGCGGTGAATGTATCAGAGTCTGCCCGCACCACGCAAAGTATGCCGAGCGTGAGTCGGTTAGCAGAATACTTGATTTCAAGTACAGGATAGCTTTGCCCGCTCCCACTCTTTACGGCCAGTTTAATAACCTTGACGAGGTCGACTATGTACTTACCGGCCTTAAAAGGCTGGGGTTTGACGATGTTTTTGAGGTTGCAAGAGGGGCGGAGCTTGTTTCCGAGGCAACCCGACTGCTCATTGACAGCGGTGAGATAAAAAAGCCACTCATTTCCTCCGCCTGCCCGGCAATCTGCAGGCTGATAAGAGTTGTTTTCCCAAAGCTTATTCCTCAAGTCGTGCCTCTCAATTCCCCCATGGAGGAGGCAGGCCGGCTAGCAAGGAAGAAGGCGGTTAAGGATACCGGACTCATGTCCGAAGAAATAGGGGTGTTTTTCATCACTCCCTGCCCGGCGAAAATAACTGCCATCAGGCAGCCGATTTTTCTGGAAAAATCGAATATAAACGGAGCAATAGCCATAACGGACATTTACCCGGAGCTTTTGAAGGAAATGGATAAGCTGCACAACGCCGAGCCTTTGAGCAAAAGCGGCATTATCGGCGTTGGCTGGGCTTCTAGCGGAGGGGAATCCTCTGCCCTGCTGCGTGAAAAATACCTTGCCGCAGACGGCATTGAAAATGTCATCAAGGTGCTTGAGGAAATTGAGGATGAAAAGCTCGGCAATATTGATTTCATTGAGCTCAACGCCTGCACGGGTGGGTGCGTGGGCGGCTCGCTGACTGCTGAAAATCCTTTTGTCGCAAAGGCAAGGATTCAGCATCTGAGAAAATACCTGCCTGTTTCCTGCAACCATCTGGTTGTTGAAAGCATACCTGACAAGATGAGATGGCAGAAGCCTCTTATCGGTATTAACATAATGAGCCTCGGGGATAATGTTGTTGAGGCAATGGATAAAATGAACAGGCTCAACGAAATTCAGGCGAGGTTGCCCGGGCTTGACTGCGGAACCTGCGGCGCCCCCTCCTGCCGTGCGCTGGCGGACGATATTGTCAGGGGCTTTGCAAGCGAGAACGACTGTGTGTTCCGCCTTCGTGAAGGGTTAAATGTTGACTGCCTTCAGGAGCTTATCCCCGCACCGTTCAGAAGACCCAAAGCGCAGGAAAACAAGGTATCGGAGGTACAAAAATGAAGGTTTGCGAGCTTTGTGAAAAGCTGGAGCTGGAGCTACTCAGCGGGGAGAACTCTCTGGGCAATGATATAAAAGGCTGCTACTGCGGTGATCTGCTCAGCTGGGTCATGTCCAAAGCAGAAAGCGGGGACGCATGGCTTACGGTTATGGGCAACATCAACTCCATAGGCGTTGCCGTGCTTGCAGATATTGCCTGCATTATTCTGGTTGAAAATGCTCCGCTTGACGCCGACGCTCTCAAAAAGGCCACGGAAAATGACATTGCAGTGCTCAGAAGCTCCAAGCCGGCCTATGACATTGCCGTTTCGGTTTCAAAGCTTCTTGGTGATTGAAATGGATTTATTTTATGACCTGCATATTCACTCATGCCTTTCGCCCTGCGGAGATAATGACATGACACCCTATAACCTTGTCAATATGGCAAAGCTCAAGGGTCTTGACATTATTGCCCTAACGGACCACAACACCTGTGCAAACTGCCCTGCCGCAGTCAAGGCAGGGCAGCAGGCAGGCATAACCGTTGTGCCGGGGATGGAGCTATGCACCTCTGAGGAAGTTCATGTTCTTTGCCTTTTCGGCGATTTGCAGGGAGCTATGGATTTTTCTGAATATACGCAACGGAGAATCCCAAAAATTAAAAACCGCAAGGATATTTTCGGCGAGCAGCTCATTATGGACAGCAGGGACAATATTATCGGTCAATTCGATTTGCTGCTCACAACCGCTGCCGACATTTCGGTTTCGGAGGTTGTCGTCACAGTCGGGAGCTTCGGCGGCTTTTGCTGCCCCGCTCACATTGACAGGGGCTCTTACAGTCTCATTTCAAACCTCGGCGGTATTAATTCCGATATGGGCTTCACTGCCGCAGAGCTCACAAAAAGAGCGGATATAGCGGAATATTTCAACAGGTTCCCTCTGCTTAAAACCATGCGTATTTTAAGAAATTCGGACGCTCATTTCCTTGCGGATATAAGCGAGCCTGAAATGAAAATCTCTCTCCCCGAGTGCTGTGCAAAAGCACTTGTGGCTGTTTTTTGCAATTAAAACTTCCATAAATTTTATTTATTGACTGTAGCAGGAAACTATGTGTTTTTTGCTGCTCTTTTTTCGCTTTTTTTGTCTAAAAATACGCCTTTTTGCTAGATTTTTTAAAGTGCTTATGTTATAATGACGTCAATTGCGACTATGTCGGAAATAATCAATCGCCACGGTTTTTTTCCGTGCCGGAAAGGTGAAGCCGACCGGAGTTGCTCATCTTATCTCGTGAAGGAGGAAACGACTTTAATGCTCAAAAAAGTCAGCAAAATTCCGTTCAGCGGCTCACCGGAGCAGGAGGCTCGGCTTAAAGAGATAATAGCTGAGAACTGCCATGACAAAAGCCTTCTCATGCATGTCATGCAGCAGGCGCAGAACATCTACGGTTACCTTCCGTTTGAGGTTCAGGTCATGATTGCGGACGGCATGGACATTCCGCTTGAAAAGGTGTATGGGGTCTCCACATTTTATGCACAGTTCAATCTCACTCCCAAGGGCAAATTTAACATATCCGTTTGTTTGGGTACGGCTTGTTATGTGAAAGGCTCAAAGGCCGTGCTTGACAAAATCTGTCAGGTTATCGGCATAGAGCCCGGCGAATGCACGCCCGACAGGCATTTCTCCATTGAAGCCTGCCGTTGCATAGGTGCCTGCGGCCTGGCTCCCGTTATGACAATCAACGACGATGTCTACGGCAAGCTTACGGTCGACCAAATTGAAGGTATCCTTCAAAAGTATAAGGATTGATTTTTATGAGGGAACTTTCCTTGAACATTCTTGATGTTGCGCACAACTCAATTGCCGCCGGTGCTTCGCTCCTGGAAATTGTTGTTGAAGAAAACAGCGCAAGCTGCGAAATGCTAATCGGCATATATGATAACGGCTGCGGAATGTCCGCCGATGAGGTGCAGAATGTAACTGACCCGTTTTTCACTACCAGAACAACCAGAAGGATAGGCCTGGGTGTACCTCTATTCAAGCAGGCTGCGGAGATGACAGGCGGTGCGTTCAGGGTTGAATCCCGAAAAAATGCCGGAACAAGAATTACGGCACAATTCAAAACCGACAGCGTCGACTTTATCCCTCTCGGGGATATCTGTTCGACAATACTTATGCTCATAACAATGAATACCAACAGGGATTTTCTGTATAGACGAATAATTGACGGCAGAGAATTCGCTCTCGACACAAGAGAGTTAAAAGATATCCTCGGCGATGTTCCGCTCAATGAGCCGGAGGTCGCAGAATGGATGAGGGGATTTATTGAAGAGCAGACTCAAATTATCAGCGGAGGTGTTAAATAATGAAAACTCTTGAAGAGTTAAATGCAATAAGGGAAAAAGCAAAAGCCACTATGACAGTCAGAGAAGATAATTCAGATGTTATCCGTGTTGTTGTCGGCATGGCAACCTGTGGAATTGCCGCCGGTGCCCGCCCCGTTCTCAACAGCTTTGTTGAGGAGGTTGCACGCCGCAGACTTAAAAATGTCACGGTTACCCAGACAGGCTGCATTGGTATGTGCCAGTACGAGCCAATTGTCGAGGTCTTTGAAAAGGGCAAGGAAAAGGTTACTTATGTAAAAATGACAGCCGATAAGGTTGCAAGAATTGTCAACGAGCATCTTGTTAATGGCAATGTTGTAACAGAGTTCGCAGTCGGCTCATTCACTAAATAATAAGGAGGAAAATCAATGTATCGTGCCCATGTTCTTGTCTGCGGCGGTACCGGTTGTACCTCCTCAAACAGCAAGAAGATAATTGACGCTATTGAGGATGAGATAGCCGAAAAAGGTCTTGCTGATGAGATAAAGGTTATTCAGACCGGCTGTTTCGGACTTTGTGCTTTAGGTCCAATAATGATAGTTTATCCCGAAGGCTGTTTCTACAGCCAGGTTAAGGTTGAGGATATCCCCGAAATTGTTGAGGAGCATCTGCTCAAGGGTCGCCCCGTAAAGAGGCTGCTCTATGAAGAAACCGTTGCCCCCGACATTATCAAATCGCTCAACGACACGGCTTTCTATAAAAAACAAAAAAGAATCGCTCTTCGCAACTGCGGAGTAATTGACCCGGAAAGCATTGAAGAATACATCGCTATGGACGGCTATCAGGCCCTTGCAAAGTGCCTGACCGAGCTAAAGCCCGAGGATGTTATTCAAATTGTCAAGGATTCCGGCCTTCGCGGCAGAGGTGGCGGCGGATTCCCGACAGGGCTTAAATGGAGCTTCACCGCAAAAAACGAAGCTGACCAGAAATATGTGGTTTGCAATGCCGATGAGGGCGACCCCGGCGCATTCATGGATCGTTCAGTTCTTGAGGGTGACCCGCACTGCATTGTTGAAGCAATGACAATCTGCGGCTATGCAACGGGAGCGACGCAGGGCTATGTTTATGTCCGTGCCGAGTATCCTATAGCTGTCAAGCGCCTTTCAATGGCAATCGAGCAGGCAAAGCAAGCCGGGCTTCTCGGTAAAAACATATTCAATTCGGGTTTTGACTTTGACCTTCATATACGCCTTGGTGCGGGCGCATTTGTCTGCGGAGAGGAAACCGCTCTCATGACCTCAATCGAGGGCAACAGGGGCGAGCCGCGTCCCCGTCCGCCATATCCGGCTGTCAAGGGTCTTTTCGGCAAGCCCACAACCGAAAATAATGTTGAAACATTCTCAAATATTCCCCAGATAATCCTTCACGGTGCAGAGAGCTTTGCTTCTATGGGCACCGAGCGCTCAAAGGGCACGAAGGTATTTGCTCTGGGCGGAAAAATAAAGAACACCGGCCTTGTTGAAATCCCGATGGGCACAACCCTTCGTGAAATCATTGAGGAAATCGGCGGCGGCATCCCCAACGGCAAAAAGTTCAAGGCTGCTCAGACGGGCGGCCCCTCCGGCGGCTGTATCCCCGCCTCCCTTATTGACACTGAGATTGACTATGACAACCTCACGGCAATAGGCTGCATGATGGGCTCCGGCGGGCTCATCGTTATGGATGAGGATACCTGCATGGTCGATATTGCAAAGTTCTTCCTTGACTTCACGGTTGACGAGTCCTGCGGTAAATGCTCACCCTGCCGTATAGGCACAAAGCGTATGCTGGAGCTGCTCAACAAAATCACCGACGGGAGCGCAACAATGGATGATCTCGATAAGCTTGAGGAGCTTGCATATCATGTTAAGGAAAACTCCCTGTGCGGTCTGGGGCAGACTGCTCCTAACCCTGTTCTTGCAACACTGAAATTTTTCAGAGATGAATATATCGCTCATATTGTTGATAAGAAGTGCCCTGCGGGCGTGTGCAAATCCCTGCTTAAATATGTTATCCTTGAGGATAAGTGCAAGGGCTGCACCGTTTGCGCAAGGAACTGCCCTGTCGGTGCCATTTCCGGCACTGTCAAGAAGCCCCATGTGATAGATACTAAGAAGTGCATTAAGTGCGGTGCTTGTATTGAAAAATGTAAGTTCAACGCCATCATTAAGAAATAACGAAAGGAGTGTGCCATAAATGGGAATGGTTAATATAAAAATAAACGGCATGCCCTTAAGTGTGCCCAACGGAATTTCAATTCTTGAAGCTGCACGCTATGTCGGCATTGAAATCCCGACTCTTTGCTACCTCAAAGAGATTAACGAAATCGGCGCTTGCCGCATTTGCGTTGTCGAGGTCAAGGGCGCAAAGAGCCTTGTTACCGCGTGTGTATACCCTGTTAACGAGGGTATGGAAATATTCACAAACACCGAAAAGGTCAGAAACAGCCGAAAGCTCACCCTTGAGCTTATACTTTCCACGCATGACAGGAAGTGCCTTTCATGCGTGCGCAGCGGTTCGTGCGAGCTTCAGCAGCTTTGCAAGGAGTTCGGTGTTGACAATGAAACCTATTTTGAGGGCGAAAACAGGCACTATGATTTTGACGACTCCGCAGCCCATATGATTAGGGATAACAACAAATGCATCCTTTGCCGCCGCTGTGTGGCAGCCTGCGATGCTCAGGCCGTTTCGGTCATAGGCGCAAACGCCCGAGGATTTGACACTCATATCAGCTCAGCCTTCGACAAGGACCTTGCAAATGTTTCATGCATATCCTGCGGCCAGTGCATAGTCAACTGCCCGACGGGCGCTCTTTCCGAAAAGGATGACTCGCCAAAGGTGCTTGAGGCTATCAACGACCCCGAAAAATTCGTGGTTGTGCAGACTGCTCCGTCAATCAGAGTGACCCTCGGCGAGTGCTTCGGTATGCACCTTGGCACCAATGTTCAGGGCAAGATGGTTGCGGCATTGCGCCGCCTCGGCTTTGACAGAGTGTTCGACACCGATTTTGCTGCCGACCTGACAATTGTTGAAGAGGCAAACGAGCTCCTTGAGAGAATCAATAACGGCGGAACTCTGCCGATGATTACCTCCTGCTCACCCGGCTGGATTAAATACTGCGAGCATTATTATCCCGAGCAGCTGTCTCATCTCTCAACCTGCAAATCCCCTCAGCAGATGTTCGGTGCAACAATAAAAACATGGTACGCCGAAAAGTTCGGCATTGACCCTTCAAAGATTGTTGTTGTCGGCATAATGCCCTGCACGGCAAAGAAGTTTGAAACAATGCGCGACGACCAAAGCGCTTCCGGTTACCCGGATGTTGACATTGCTCTGACCACTAGGGAGCTTGGCAGAATGATTGAAAGTGCGGGCATTTTCTTCCGCCATCTGCCTGACGAGGAGTTTGACAATCCTCTGGGTGATGCCACCGGCGCCGCAGTCATCTTCGGTACAACGGGCGGCGTTATGGAGGCTGCGCTTCGCACCGCAGTCGAAAGGCTCACGGGCGAAACACTCAAGGCTCTGGACTTTACGGATGTCAGAGGCACAAAGGGAATCAAGGAGGCTACTTATAATGTAGCCGGTATGGATATAAAGGTCTGCGTTGCAAGCGGCATTGCCAATGCAAAAAAGGTCATGGATAAGGTTAAGGACGGCACTTCGGGCTACCATTTCATTGAAATCATGGGCTGCCCGGGTGGATGTGTCAACGGAGGCGGCCAGCCTATCCAGCACGCCGTTGTACGCAACTTTGTTGACCTGAGAGGAATCAGAGCTGCGGCTCTCTATGATGCCGATAAGGATTGCCCCGTCAGGAAATCCCATGAAAATCCTGCTATCAAGAAGGTTTATGAGGAGTTCTTCGGTGAGCCCGGTAGCCACAAGGCTCATGAAGTTCTTCATACCTCCTATGTCGCAAGGCCAAAATATCAATAAAATCAACAATTTTTTGGCTGCTTGAGCTTTCTCTCAAGCAGCCTTTTTGTATGGACAGGTTGCGTTGCGTTGCGTGCCATTCCCCACGGTCGCCCGTCAGTTTAAAATGTTTGCAATTTCTTGATAATGTAGTATTATGGAAACAAATAACCGCCTGCCCGATACTGATAATTATTGAAGGAGAGTATATATGAATAAAAGGAAGCCTACAAGAAGGTTAATGGTCGAAAGAAAGCTCCTGCGTGCAATTTCCCCCGCCGTGCAGAAGATATGCGAGCCTCCTAAGCTCACGGGAATAAAGCGAGCCCTGTTTATCCAGCCCCACCCCGACGACAATCAGATAGGTGCCGGCGGCACTATTGCATGGCTCATTGACAGGGGCGCAGAGGTCTGGGAGTTGACGGTGCTCGACGACAGGTTTGTTGACCGTACATATTCAGGCGAAGGCACCACACTCCGCCAAAAAGAGGCTATAGCTGCTCAAGGCTGTCTGGGTATGAAAAACGCCGGTTTTTTGGGCTACGGCGACAGGACAAAGGCAAGCGAGAGAGAAATATCCGAAAAAATTGTTGAGGTTATCAGAAAAATAAAGCCCGATGCCGTTTTTACAGTCGATTCCAACCTTGAAACAGAGTGCCATGAGGATCATATCAAGGTGGGGAACGCCGTCAAATATGCCTGCCTTGACGCTACCTTTGATTTCTATCCGGAATTTGTTGACGGCAAGCCCCGTGACGATGTCTGGACAGTGAAAACCATTGCATTCTATTACACCGACAAGCCCAATACCATTGTCGATATTTCGGACTATGAGGTTAAAAAGCTCGAATCAATGCATTGCCATAAATCGCAGATGTTCCCCGGCTTTTCGGATATAATCAAGCTCCAGTCGCAGCAGTTTGCTATGCAAACAGAATATGACTCCGTTGAGGTTTTCAGGGTAATATCTTATCTTCACACTCATTGCTTCAACCTGCCAATTGGTTGAGCCGAAATAATTATATATAGAAGGAGCATCATTATGTCTGACATTGTTCAAACAGAAAGCAAAAAGCAAAGACCTTACAATATCATAATCGGTGTCGCTATTGCAACAGCCGCTTTGATTTTTACCTTTGTTCTGTTTTACACAGGCAACAAGCCGATGTGACTGTTTATATCGACACCTCAAAACCGCCCTTTATTTATCTGACCACCGAAAA
>JAAZFZ010000225.1 GCA_012511485.1 Clostridiales bacterium
ATCCCTTCGCCCCTCAGCCTGTGATTACTCAGGCGGCTATGGTTGCTGCGGAGGTTCGTGTTTTTGTCGGAATCGGAGGTGGTCTGACTCAGGGCCTGCGTGTTGTCAACTTTGCTCTCCATGCTGAGTTTCAGGGTGCTTTGGGTGCTGTTGTCAATGCGCCAACAAAAAACGAAATTATTAAGGAGCTCAAATCCAGCATAGATATCCCCCTTGTTGTAACCGTCGTTTCGGAAAATGACGACATTGGCAAAAGGCTAGAGGCAGGTGTCGATATTCTGAATGTTTCGGTTGCCTCTAAAACTCCTGAGCTTGTTGCAAAAATACGGAAAAACTTCCCCACAGTGCCAATAATTGCAACCGGAGGGCCTACCCGAGAAACAATCCTCGAAACTATTGCCGCCGGTGCAAATGCCATTACATGGACTCCTCCTTCAAACGGCGATATTTTCAAGGACATTATGGATGCCTACCGTAAGGGAGAGGAGCATCCGGTTTTCTAGGCCATTAAACAGTATCAGAACATTCAGGACTGAGTGTTTTATATCAATTACTTTCAAAATTATACCGAAAAGCAGAGGCAAGAACAACTTTGCCTCTGCAGCTTTTTTTCGGCTGATTTTTATTCAACCCTAATTTTTAATGCCGATTATGCTAGCCCTGGGCGAATGCCGCTACGGTAAGCATATATTCACCGACCTGTGCGCCGAACTCGGGTGCGCCGTCCATAATCAGGCGGCCTGCCTTTGTTGCTTCAAGCATATCGTCCGTTGAGAGAAGAATGCCCAGCGCACTGTCAAGATTATCGAAACGAAGGGTGAAGAACGGCATTGCCCTCTTATATTCCCCCCTGCCCGCACGGCTCTTGCCCGCCTTAATACGCAGATACGCCGAAATCTCGGGGTACCCGTCAACAGCCCAGGCATAGACTCTGTCCGGGCTCTTTTTTGCCCATTCGTGAATTTCCTCATGCCCGTTTTTGTTAAGCTGACTGATGCCGCTCGAAAGCAGATAAAAGAAGCATTTGACAAGGAGCTTCTTTGTTTCTTCATCTTCGGGTGCTTTTTTTGCATTCAAAAGCGATGACATTTTGAGAAGAACTCTCATGAACAAAACAAAGGTTTCGGTCTTTTTGGCAATGCCCCTCATTTTCGGGAGTGTTGAAGGGGATATTTTGCCCTTAAAAAAAGCGTTCATTGTCTCTATGCTTTTAAACTCAAGCTCAATGTGCGGGTTTTTTGTAACCCTATCGGCGTGAACAAGCCATTCGCCCGCATTAATCACAAAATGAGTGGCAACCTTGCCTGCAGGTGCATCCGGGTCAAGCGCACTTATCTGAATAACGGCATGCGTGTGCTCGAATTTTTTATTAAGTGAGGGCACATCGTTTGCAATGACCTTGACAAGGGGCAGTGCTGCGTTGAGGAATATTTTATTAGTTAATATCTCATTCTTTGTGGCCAATACAATCATTCCTTTCCGATTTTTAAGTCATTCTTAAAAATCAAACCTCATCATCCCAGTCATCGTCAAGCTCAAAGTCCTTGCCCATAACCTCACGCACAGCCTCAATAATCCCGTTTGAATCTATGCCGAGCATCGACATAATATCCTCATGCAGGCCGATAGGCGCAAATTCATCCTTAATGCCAAGCTGCTTGAATGCGCAGCCCTTGCCCGATTCAACAATGACCTCTGCAACAGCGCTGCCAAGGCCGCCGATAATCGTATGGTCCTCAACGGTGATAATGCGGCGGGTATCCATAACAGCCTTGAGAATAGCCTCACGGTCAATCGGCTTTATTGTATGCATATTGAGCACTCTGACCTTTAAACCGTCCGCATTGTCAAGGAATTTAGCCGCCTGCAATGCCTGGAAGGCACATGAGCCACAGGCGATAACTGTTATATCCGTGCCTTTATTGAGCTCAACCGCCTTGCCGACCTCAAAGCCGTAATCGGTGTTCGGATAAAGCACACGGTCAAAGCCTCTGTTAATACGGATATAATAAGGCCCGAAATTGTCATATGCCGCACGGACTGCGTTGACGGTTTCCATACCGTCTGCGGGACAGATAACGGTCAGGTTCGGGATGGAGCGGCAGACTGCCATATCGCATATCGCATGGTGTGTCGAGCCAGCCTGACCGAAGGATGTCCCCGAATGTGTTGCGATTATCTTTGCATTTACATTCTGGTAGCAGATATCGGTATGCAGCTGGTCCGCACTGCGAAGGGATGCAAATACTGAAAATGTCGAAAGGAAGGGTACAAGCCCGGCCTTTGCCATACCTGCGGCAATGCCGAACATATTCTGCTCAGCTATGCCTACATTGAAGAACCTGTCAGGGAACTTCTCACCGAACATACCGATTTTTGTTGATTTGCCGAGGTCAGCGGTGAGAGCCACCACTTCGGGGTGCTGCTCACCCAGCTCACACAGGGCCTTGCCGTAATATTCCGCCGTTGAGAGAGCGGTTGAGTCAATAGCCGTGTAGGTTAATCCTCCTGCCATAATTTAAGCACCCTCCTTTTCTGCCCTGGCAACACGCTTTTCGTAATACCTTTCAAGGCTTTCCTTTGCCTGGTTGTATTTATCCTCATCAAGTGCGCCGTAATGCCAGCGATAGTCATCCTCCATGTAATCAATGCCTGCACCCTTTTTGGTGTTGGCAACTATCAAGACGGGCTTTTCAGTCTTGTTCTCAAGTGCAAAATCAATTGCCTCTGTTAGCTCCTTTATGTTCTGACCGTCAATCTCCTTGACTATGAAGCCGAATGCAATCCATTTATCACAGAAGGGCTCAAGGCTCATGACATCCTCTGTTCTGCCGTCAATCATGCACTTGTTCCGGTCAACAAAAGAGATGAGGTTTGTTACCTTAAAGTGAGCGGCTGCCATAGCAGCCTCCCAGTTGGAGCCCTCGTCACATTCACCGTCGCCAAGAATGCAGTATGTTTTATAGCTTCTCCCCAGAACTCTTGCGGCAAGAGCCGTGCCCAGAGCAATGGGCAGCCCGTGGCCGAGAGAGCCCGTTGATGCATCTACACCGACAACCTTGTTTGAATCAAGATGAATACCCATCTTTGAATTTGTGTGGTTGAAGGTTTTGAGCTGTTCGGGGTCATTAAAGCCTTTATCGACAAGCACCGGTGCATATGCAATGCCTGCATGGCCTTTGCTGACAATCAAACGGTCCCTTTCCGCCCAGTTTGGGTCCTCTACATTGATGTTGAGGTACTTGTGGTAGAGGACTGTCAGTATATCCATAACGCTCATTCCGCCGCCGATATGCCCGCTACCTGCCCAAAAGGTTGTGTCAAGGCAAAGCCTGCGCAGCTCATTTGCCTTTTTTTCAAGCGCCAACCATTCCTGCTTTGATAATGGCATAGTTTTCTTCCTCCTTTTATTTAGAATAAACTTAAACTCTTAAAACGCATCGGGATGCTTTGCCTTGACAATCTTGAATGCCTCGTCCGCAACCTCGCCCGTGAGTCTGATATCATCATCGGAAAGAGCAGCGTTGATGAAATGGTTGTGGTGGCCTGCAAAGAAGATGCCTCTCTTGACACACTCTGCAATCCACTCCTGATGCATCATCATACTGTCGTCATTTGCAATTCTCAGATAGAACAGCTGAGGCTCACCCGAAATGACAAGGTCAAAGCCGTTGTTTTCGGCAGCTGCCTTTAAGGTGTTGCAGACCTTAATCCCTTTTTCACGCAGTAGATTTGAAATATCAATAGCCTTCATCTTTTTGATGTTTGCAATTGCCGCAGCGAAGGGCACTGCACTCATCCAGTAGCTGCCGGTATATGAAAGTCCGCTGACCGCTCCCTTGAGGAACTCCTTGCCGCAAAGGCAGGAAACATTCCAGCCGTTTGCAATCGCCTTGCAAAAGCAAATAAGGTCAGCCTCAAAGCCATAAAAATGGTCAGAGCCTTCAATGTCCAGGCGGAAGCCTGTGCGCACATCGTCAACTATAAGAATTATTCCCTTCTCGGTGCAAAGCTCCCTGACCTTCTGCCAATACCCTTCGGCAGGCAGGGGATTATCAAAATAGTTGCCGTGGAGGTAAGGCGTAGCAATATATGCGGCAATCTCGCCCTCGTTTTCGGCAATAATCTTTTCAAGGCCTTCAACATCGTTCCAGTCCACATAGAGGTTGTTGGCAACATCCTCGGGGAGAACACCAGGATAGTCAATCTTTTGAGTCCATGGTGAAACACCGTGATAGAAGCCGTTTACAAAAATAATCTTTTTTCTTTTGGTAGCGTTTCGGGCAGTCATTACAGCAAGGGTGGTTACATCATTGCCGTTTTTTGCGAAGAAAGCCCAGTCTGCCGATTTGACGGTGTCAACCATCGTTTCTGCAAACTCCACCATTAGGTATGACGGTGAGGTTGTGCAGTTGCCTATCTTTGCCTGAGCAATTGCCGCAGCGTCAACATCCTTGTCGCAATAGCCTAGAATGTTGGGGCCATAGGCACACATATAGTCAATGTATTTGTTACCGTCAACATCCCAGAAATATGTACCTTTTGCCTTCTCACCGAAAAGGGGCCAGTCCTCAACGGGGATGAAGTTGCCTTCTGCCGGGCCTAAATGGCCGTAAACACCCGATGGGATAACCTTTGTTGCTCTGTTGAAAAACTCACGGCTTTTTTCATGCGAATAAATTGGAAAGCTCATTCCTGTCCCCTCCTTAAGCAAGATACAGAGCTACTCTGTCGAGTATTCTGTTAACATTGTCTATCATATTTATCATACCGCACATTGTGATTTTGCCCTCACCTATGCAGGCAATGGCATTGACATTTCCGTCAAATAAATCCCTTGCAAGCTCGATGCTTTCAAACTCCATGACTGCCCTCGGGTTTTCGGGTGCCCGTTTGACTGTAATCAGGCGATGGTCCTTGCAGCGGATTGTCGCCGCCGGCCCATTCTTGATGGAGAATTTTATTTCTCCGTCAATGATATGGGATGCGCTGAATTTGCCTATTTCGTCATTATTGCCTATCTGCGCTATTGCAACGGCAATAGTGTATAGCATCAAGGTTGTGCTTCTGACAAAAAAGTCCCTGTCCTCAAGGTCCTCTGGAGTTGCTCTTAGATATTTTGTGAGCAAGTCCGTAAGGGCGGTAAAATCCTTGAGCAGGAAATTGACGTGGGTGAGCCCTTTTGTTGGTATCGGAGTAACCGTTCCGTCAATCATTGCGTTGAATTTTTCGCAGGAGCCGAATGGGATTTTGATTGTGCAGTCTTCAACTCCCTGCTCCATTCTGCAGCGGCCGTTCTTAAATGTAATGGTGGCACTCGGACCTCCCTTTACCTCAAAGCCGATTGAAATCGGTTTTTTGTTTGTGAGCAGAGCGCTTGCTGCAGGGTCAAGCTCACAAAGATTTTCAAGGGTGCCTAATATGGCATACATATTTATGTATGCCAGGGTTTTTGAGTCTGTCAAAACACATTCCTCCTTTTATAATGCAATATGCACAATATCTGAGCAGATATAATTCATCTGTTAGAATATTTTACCAATAATTTCTGAAATTGTCAATATTTTTTATCTGTTTAATAATATCAGGGCAATATGATTTCCTCTTCATATCTGTTTATGCCCTGTGTTCCGATTTCCTTGAGATAAGGGATGAAATAAAGCCCGGGAGTTCTGCCTGCGGGGTATAGGTCCTTGAGCGGAACCATGACGAACGCCCTCTCGAGGATTCTCGGGTGCGGCAGAGTCAATTCAAAGCTCTCGCTTTTCATGCCTTCGTAAAGGAGCAGGTCAAGGTCAAGAATACGGGGCCCGTTTTTTACTGTCCTTATTCTTCCGAAAGCAGCTTCAATCCCGAGGCAGGCGCCCAGCAATGCCATGGGCGACATATTTGTCCCTACTAGTATTGCTGCGTTGAGAAAATCGCCCTGCTCCTGAAAACCGACTGGCTTGGTTTCATATATATGCGAAGCCTCCAGAATACTTGTGCCGGGCAAGAGTGAAATAGCCTTGACGGCGTCGTTTATATTCTTGTATCTGTCGCCCATATTCGTTCCTATCCCGATAACAGCATTTGTCATTCTAAAAACCCCCTCTGTTTCTCTCTATCTTTATTGCTGTATAATTGAAATCCGCTTTAATCGGAGCATCGGGCTTTTTAAGTGTAACCTCCACGCTCGCAAGCATTTCATATTCCTCAAGCAATGCCTGCGCCACTCGTTGTGCGGCTCTCTCAATCAGGTCATTTTTTTCCTCCGTCATAACACGGATAACCGTCTTTATGATTTTTGCATAGCTCACCGTATCACGGAGGTTGTCTGATTCGCAGGCTTTTTTTAGGTCTGCTTTTGCAACAAGGTCAATTTCAAAGGTCTGCCCATTCTCCTTCTCCTCAGCATTTACGCCGTGAAAAGCAAAAACCCTCAGCCCGTTAATGATTATACTATCCATATAATATTGCCTCCGCCGTTCTTGCAGCCTGCACTGCCTGCCGCACATCATGCACCCTGATAATATCCGCGCCGCCCGCTATGGCAAGAGTGTGGGCGGCAACAGTCCCCGCTGCCCGTGCCGTCGGATCAGGCTCGTTTGCGGCAATGCCAATAAGCCTTTTGCGTGAAGCGCCGACAAGGAGGGCTATACCGTCAATTTTTATTTTTCTCAGCTCCTTTATAAGCGTCAGGTTATCCTCATGGCTCTTGCCGAAGCCTATGCCCACATCAAGGCATATTCTTTCACTTTCAACGGCAAGCTCCCCGGCACGCCTAAGTGAAGCTTCAAAGAAGCTCCTGACTGCATTAGCCACCCCTTGCGGATATTCGGGGTGTGCGCCTGCACCACCGCAGTTGTGCATAATTACCCAGCCTGCATTGTGAGAATTCACTATTGACGCCATTCTCCCGTCAACGCGCCCGCTGACATCGTTGATAATCGAAGCCCCGTTACTCAGAGCGTATTCGGCTGTTTGCGGGTAAAAGGTATCAACAGAAACGGGCACATTCAGCCTGCCCTTTAATGCTTCAAGCACAGGGGAGAGCCTTTCGATTTCCGTCTGTGCCGACACTGGTTCGGCATCCGGGCGTGTGGACTGAGCGCCGATGTCTATTATATCCGCACCCTGCCCGCACATTTCGAGAGCATATACGGCGGCTTTATTCGCATCAAAGTATTTCCCTGCATCTGAAAATGAGTCCGGAGTGACATTGAGAATGCCCATGACATATGTTTTTGAACACAAAGGGAGATTAAATCTCCCTGCTCTCAAGCAATTCATTGTTCTATCCTTTCAGAAGCGACATTACCTCAGCCCTTGTTCTGGCATCGCTCTTCATTATTCCCCTGAGTGCAGAGGTGTGAGTTCTTGACCCTGCCGCCCTTGCTCCTCTCATTGTCATGCACAGGTGCTCCGCCTCAATAACAACTGCAACTCCCAAAGGCTCTAACTCTTTGAATAGAAAATCGGCAACCTGAGCGGTCAGCCTCTCCTGGAGCTGAGGGCGTTTAGCATAGCTATCGACTATCCTTGCAAGCTTTGAAAGGCCTATGACCTTTCCGTTTTTGGGGATATAGGCTATATGTGCCCTGCCCATAAATGGGATTAGGTGATGCTCGCACATTGAATAGAGCGGAATCTCCCTGACTACCACCATTTCATCGTTGTTTTCTTCGGTAAAAATTTTCAGATGCCTTCTCGGGTCGTCACCGAGACCCGAAAAAATCTCCTCGTACATTCTGGCAACCCTTGCAGGTGTTTCGGCAAGTCCCTCCCTTTCAGGGTCCTCGCCGATTGCAATGAGAATTTCTGTGATTGCATTCTCGATTCTTTTTTTATCCATTCTCTTTCGCACCTCAATAATCATTCAAACATAAGCCGCGGCGGATTAATTATTTGAAAATAAATATTATTTCAATTACATTATAGTCGTCGTTCCGAATATAAGAAGTCTCCGTAGTGTGCAGTTTTTTGACTGCCGAAAGATTTGAAACCGTGAGTATTCTGTAAATCTGTTCGTCGGTAAAAAGGCCTTTGAATGCTGCATCATACAGCTTCTCCGAAGAAAATCTCAATTCAATGGAGCTTTCACCCTCATTTACCGCCTGAGAAATGCGCTCGGCAATTATGGTTTGTGTTTCGGAGTTGTAATCCTTAAAGTAAAGGTCTCTTTTAATGTAATAGTTTTCGGCATTTGCCGTGCAGGGATTAACGGATTTAAAATCGCTGTGAGTTTTTGAGATATCATCATCAGTAAGGTTAAAATATGTGTAGCGTGATTCGTCGGTGTTCTCCTGACTTATCGGGTCATCCCATGTTAAGTCAAGGTTATAGTAGTTGCCGTTTATTTTTACGACATTCCACATATGGCCCTCATATTTCCCCTGAGGATTCTTTGCCTGACCACCTATCACATAGGCATCTATCGCGCACATATCAAACAATAGCTTTGCTGCCTTTGCATAGCCCTCGCAGGCAGCCTTACCATTGACGAGCGCTCCGTAAACGGTGTTTTCG
>JAAZFZ010000027.1 GCA_012511485.1 Clostridiales bacterium
ACTGCAGAAGCCCGTCAATTATGTTGTTAAAAAAACTCCGCTCAAAAAAGGGTTGGCTTCTGCAATATTCGTGTTGATTGCTCTTGCCGTTTTTGCAACGCTCATTGCTGCTGTCGGCACAAGAATCGTCATGGAGCTTAAAGGTCTTGGCAACAGCCTTATTGCAAAGCTTGACGAGCTGCCAAACACTCTGCAGAGCCTCGAGACATGGCTCCTTGCCAAAATCAAGTTTTTACCTGGAATATTGGAAAACACCATTGCCGATAGCATCAGGGAATTATTTTTGGATCTTCAAGATTATGCCACATCCGAAACAGCAACAGACCCTGCCACTGCCTCCGAAACGCTAAACCCCTTCAGAGGGCTGTTGGCGTCCTTTGACATTTCGATTCTATCGACTCCTCTGAGCGGTGTATGGTCAACTGCAAAGCAAATCCCGAGTATCCTTATTGCGGGTGTTATTACTGTGGTATCCTGCTGCTTTATGACATCAGGATATGACGATATTGTTAATTTCATAAAGCTCCAGCTATCAACATCAAAGAGGTTTGCCCTCTCCTCAACAAAGGGCATATTCTTCTCCTCCCTTGCAAAAATGCTCAAGGCCTACATTATTATTATCTTTATCACCTTCTGTGAAATGTTTGTAGGGCTTTTCCTGTTAAAGCTGCTTGGTTTTTACGAAAGTGACTATATTATCGCCCTTTCGTTGGTTGTGGCTGTAGTTGACATTTTCCCTGTGCTGGGTACGGGAACCATCATTGTGCCCTGGGCTATCTACTCCCTGCTTTCACACGAAATCGGGCTTGGCATCGGCCTGCTTATCATATATGCCGCAATATCAGTCATCAGGCAGGTCATTGAGCCAAAGCTTGTTGCCTCAAATCTCGGTATGTCACCGATAATCACAATCATGTGTATGTATGTCGGGTTGCAGGTTTTTGGTTTTATCGGTATCTTCCTGCTGCCTCTGCTTGTCATCCTGCTCACGCTTTTGAATGACGAGGGCATCATCCACCTCTGGCGCACTAATAAGGTTGAAAAGCCCTTGAAAACCGAAGAATTTAACAACAAATAAGCTCTTAAAACGACAATTTCTTTGCGATTTTTTTTAAAAAAAGCCTTGACGATATGATTGATATATGATATATTAATCGAGCGTCAATTGCTGGTGTAGCTCAGTTGGTAGAGCAGCTGATTTGTAATCAGCAGGTCGGGGGTTCGAGTCCGTCCACCAGCTCCAATTGAATATGGGAGAGTTCCCGAGCGGCCAAAGGGAGCAGACTGTAAATCTGCCGTCACAGACTTCGGTGGTTCGAATCCACCCTCTCCCACCATAAAAACAGGCACTTGCTTTTTGCAAGTGCCTGTTTTTATCTTCTGTAAGTGCCTAATTCATATCAATTATTTCCTAATTGTTGCATGGTTACACTTTCTTTTGGATATTTTGAAACATATCTATCCTGATAGTAGTTTTCCGGACGGAAATCAATTTTTCCCGTTTTGTCAACATTAATTACAGTGCAACCCCGCTGTGTACCCAGTTTATGAATGCCCAAATATGCGAGATAATCTATGCTCAGTGAATAAGTCAAACGAATACCTTTGTAATCAACCGAAAAATTATTAAAGTGATCGTGACCGCAAAAAACAGAGTCGGTGCTGTCGACTTTTTTCATAGTTTCGAACATATTGTCTTCATTTATACCACAGTAAACGATGGGTCCGGATTCTCCGGCAGTGCCGTAACTCAGTTTTACATTGTCGGTATCTTTGTAACCATTGTCGACATATTCATACCAGGCATGCCTGTACTCGGGTAATGGAATATGCAGAAATACGGATGTGGGAACGCAATCTTGTAAATCGGAGTAAACGAGTCCTTTATTCCTGTCAAGATTGCTGATCGCTTTTTTGTTTTTAACATTCAATTTTTCAATAGAGTTTTCATACCACTCTATTTGGTTTTCTTGGAGGTTGTCATATTTCCAAGCAATGCCGAAAATGTCACCGTCAACATATGAATGAGAGTCAAGAACGATAAAGCTTCGTGTTATGACATTGTCTGAATTAACGATGTTTAAAATTTGATTTCCATAACCGTCAATGTTTTCAGGACCTGACTGAAGCAGACAATGGGGATATTTTTCGCTTGAATAAAAATCGTTAATATTCTTTCGAGAATAATAGCTGTATGCTTCTGTGTCGTGATTTCCAAATGAAAGTGTCCAATAGACTCCGAGACTTTCCATTAATTCCGCAAAAAGTCTTGCACCGGATTTGTTGTTAAAAGTCCCGGCTTGAATGGGTACCGGGTATGCAATATCCCCTGTGGCAATTACAAGATCCGGCTTCTCGGCGGTAATAATTGCCGCTACCGCATTGAGAGCCATTTTGTCTTTGCCTATTGACATCCATCCGCCGCCCAGGTGAATGTCCGAGAGTTGCACAACCTTTAAACCCTCATCGGAATATATGTTCCAGTAACCGTTTTCGGGATTTTCAAGTCTTAACTGTCTGCTTCCCACATTTGAAAACCCTTGTGCCTTTTTTATGTTTGATTTTAACCCAATTACCGAAATAACCGTTGTAATAACTGTAAATAAGAAAACAAACAAGAGTACATACTTAAAAATTTTTAGAGCCGTTTTTTTGCGATTTTTTCTTTTGCTTTTTTTGATTTCCTTATGTTCAAGGTTAATCTTTTTTTCTGTTTCAATCATAATGACTATCCTCAAATCCTACAATATTTCCGAGTTACTTAACCTGAATTATATTGTATCATGTTGCAATTAATTGTCAAATATTCTAATGTTAAATGGCAAGAAATCTAACTGCTTTTTTTGGGGCACTATAATCCCGACTATGAAGAAAAAATACGAAAAGCGAAGGAGATGTGCTTTCGCTGCAATCAGCATTGTTCCAACGACAAATAAACACTGCAAGCGATTTTTTAAGTTGCCAATTCGCACCACAAGCACATCAAAAAGAGACTTGAAAATCAAGTCTCTTTTTGCAATAAAATTTGCCCTCAGGGCAAAAGAATAGCTTCGCTTCTACCGGTATTGAAATAAGCGTTGGCTTAATACAAATCATAAAGCATGGCGATTGGGAGCAGAGGTATAAAAACCTCCTGCTCCCCTTTTAGTTATATAATCATTGATGTTCTGGCTCCCATTCTTTTCTCTGAACGCTTTTTCACAGCTTGACTAAAAGCTCGTTAATTATTTTGCTGACTCGCTTCCTTTCGCCGTATACCCATTCGGGCTCAAAATTCACATTGAAGTTTTTCGAGAAGGAATAATACAGATTGAGCATCTGATAATACTTCTCATAGTCATAAAGCAGATATCCGCTCAGGCGGGGCTTTGAAATGCTGCCGTAGTCTTCGTTGAAAAATTCATCAACATAATTTACAAAGCAATCCATTGTATCGTCATCGTTTACATCAAAGGGCAGGTTCATGAGCCTGTATTGAATCTCCTCCGGGAGCTTGAAATACTTGAGGTTTTCGAGAATCAGCAGATAGTCCCGTATATCCATCTTTCTGTAGTATCTGAGACTTTCGCTCCTTGTGCTCCAAAGTGCAAGCTTTTCCTTTAGCGGCAAGCCCTTTATATTTATTATGGCCTCACCCGGCCCCAAAACGGCACGGCTTAACGGCTCATCCTGCGTTTCAAGATTCTCCCTGATAAAATTCTGCTCAAGGCCGACTGTGCCGACATAGCCGGTATCATATATTCCCTTTCTCCCCGCACGACCACCAATTTGCTTTATCTCCTGAGAGGTAAGGTATCTGATATCCTCACCGTCAAATTTTTGCAGGTTCATAAAAATTATTCTTCTTATCGGGAGGTTAACTCCCATGCCTATTGCATCGGTTGTTATCATAATGGTGTTTGTGCCGTTTAAAAAGGCCTGATACTGCATTCTGCGCACTTCCGGCGGCAGGTCGCCGTAAATGACGCTGTTTTGTATGCCCTTATCCTGAAAATACTTTGAAAGCTCAAGCACCCTCTTTTTGGAGAAGGCAACAAGAGCATCGCCCTTTTCAATATCGCTGAAATTGAACGGCTTTTCGATTATTTCAAGCGGTGTTTCTCTTTTATATTCTGTAATTTCATAAGCGTCGCCGCAGTCCTCAATGATTCTTATTAGCAGCTCTTTTGAATTTATTGCTCCGCAGACATGGATTTCATTGCTGTTTAGTCCCAGCAGTGCCCTGGTCCATGCCTGACCTCTCTGGGAATTTGAAATCATCTGGATTTCATCTATGACGGCTACATCGTAGAATTTTTCTATCTCCAGCTTTTCTATGGTTGAGCAGACATGCGTTGCGCCTTCAACAAGTATTTCCTCCTCTCCGGTTATGAGGCTGCATGGCACACCATCCCTGTTGAGCTTTTCAAAGTTCTCCAGAGCAAGAATACGTAAAGGGGCAAGATAAACACCCTTTTTGCATCGCTTCAGCCTCTCCACGGCGCGGTAGGTTTTGCCCGTGTTGGTCTCACCCAGATGCAGGTATATTTTTCTTCTCAGTTTTCTGGCTTTTTCATATTCATCCTTAGGGTTCGCAGGAAAAAACCTTTTGAATTCCTCCGCAACGAGCTTTGGAATGTGGCTTGTTATCAGAACGGATATTATGCCCGAGCTTATATAGGCTGTCTTGTCTGTTTGAACTATCTCTTCAAATTTAAAATTAGTTTTGTTCTTCTTATTGTAAAAATTCAATAGTCTTCTTGAGATTTTATCAAGCAACTGAAGGTACCCCTTTAAAACTTCGGAATACCCTCTGATTAATTTAAATTGCGGGTCTTTTAACTCCCTGATTCTCTTTCTGACTGCGGCCTCATGATTCCACAGGTTTGAGTCTCTGGAGTTGTTGACTATTTCGTTAATCTGCTTTAGCTGGGAACTGAGTTTTGAAAACTCACGCATAGCTTTTTGAGCCTTTTTCATTTTTCACACCCGTTGAAATCAAATAGCAACTGATATTTCTATTATGTTTTGTCTGCCCGTCATTATTAATGCTTAAAACAGGAAGGCGCACTAACGGAT
>JAAZFZ010000226.1 GCA_012511485.1 Clostridiales bacterium
AGGTGCCGAATTAGGTATTCTGATTAAGGGCGTAGAGGCACTCGAAACAGCACATAAAATCAATACCGTTGTCTTTGACAAAACAGGAACAATCACACAGGGTATGCCCGAAGTGACCGACATTATTACCACAGGAGATATCACGCAGGAAAGGCTGCTGGAGATAGCGGCATCAGGCGAAAAAGGCTCAGAGCATCCGTTGGGTGATGCCATTGTCAGATACGCTATGAATAATAAAATTGAGCTCAAAAAGGTTGATGATTTCAGTGCTGTGCCGGGCAGGGGAATTCTAGCCGTTATTGACGGTATAAAAACAATAATCGGCAACAGAAAGCTTATGGACGAAAGCGGCATATTTCTGGATGAACTCGAAAAAGAGTCCGACAGCCTTGCAAGTGAAGGGAAAACCCCCATGTATATTGCTTTGGGCGGCAAGCTTTCCGGCATAATCGCAGTTGCGGATGTTGTAAAGGATAGCAGTGCCGGAGCAATAAAGAAGCTGCAGTCAATGGGCATTGAGGTTACCATGATTACGGGTGACAATAAAAGAACTGCTCAGGCTATTGCAAAACGGGTGGGCATAGACAGGGTTTTGGCAGAGGTTCTGCCGCAGGATAAATCAAATGAAGTCAAAAAGCTACAGGATGAAGGCAGAAAGGTTGCAATGGTCGGCGACGGAATAAATGATGCCCCTGCACTCGTTCAGGCAGATATCGGCATTGCAATAGGCTCAGGAACAGATGTTGCAATGGAATCGGCAGATATTGTTCTGATGAAAAGTGACCTTATGGATGTACCAACAGCTATTCATTTAAGCAAAAGCACAATTAGGAATATCAAGCAAAACCTGTTCTGGGCATTTGGCTACAATGTTGCCGGTATTCCGATAGCGGCAGGCTTGCTTTATCTTTTCGGCGGTCCGCTTCTTAACCCTATTTTTGCGGCTTGCGCAATGTCGCTGAGCTCCGTTTCAGTTCTCTCAAACGCATTAAGATTAAAAAAATTCAAGCCATACGAATAATGTATTATTTCATATATTCAATTAATTAAAAGGGAGGTTTTCTAATGGAAAAAACAGTGTTGAATATTGAAGGAATGTCATGCTCACATTGTGAGAATGCAGTCAAAAAAGCAGTTGGAGCTCTTGCAGGTGTTAAAAAAACATCGGTGAGTCTCGAAAGGAAAACGGTTACCATTGAATTTGAGCCTTCAGAGGTTTCGTTTGAAAAAATCAAAAATGCAATTGAAGAGCAGGGCTATGATGTAGTATAAAGCAAAAAGTGCAAATCCTGATTTTTGGGATTTGCACTTTTTTGCACCCTTAAAGCCTTGATAACAGTAATAATCACAAAATGGAAGGAATAACGATAATAATACCATTCATACAATTAGCTTTTGGGGTGTGACAGCAATGAAGGTAGCGGCATATTGCCGTGTTTCTACCGATAGGCTCGACCAGGCAAATTCCTTTGAAAGCCAGCAGTGTTTTTTTAAGGAATACATAGAACGGCAGCCCGATTGGGAGCTGTTTAAAGTCTATGCCGATGAGGGCATAAGCGGAACCTCAACCAAAAAGCGGGATGCCTTTAACCAAATGATAGCCGATGCCAAACGCAGCTGCTTTGAAATAATTATTACAAAGGAAGTCAGTAGGTTTTCAAGAAACATTCTTGACACAGTCTACTATACAAGAGAGCTAAGGCAAAAGGGCATAGGCGTAATCTTTTTGAATGATGGAATAAACACGCTTGAACCTGACTCCGAGCTGCGACTGTCGATTATGGGCAGCATTGCTCAGGAGGAGAGCCGCAAAACGAGCAGCCGTGTCAAATGGGGTCAGACACGCAGGATGGAAAGCGGTGTTGTTTTCGGCACCGGAATGCTCGGGTATGATGTGGAAAACGGCAGTATGAGAATAAACCCTGAGGGAGCGGAAATTGTCACGGTGATTTTTCACAAATATGCTAATGAGCGCAAGGGTACTACAGTTATCGCAAGAGAGCTGCGTCAGGCGGGTTATAAAACGCTTAAAGGGAATGCAGTCTGGAGCAATTCTTCAATCCTGAAAATATTGAGAAATGAAAAATACTGCGGTGACCTCTGCCAGAAAAAAACCTATACTCCCGATTATCTGTCACATATCAAAAAGTATAACAACGGAGCAGAGGAAAAAATATACATAAATTATCACCATGAGCCGATTATTGAGCGTGAGCTATGGAACAAGGCACAGGAGGAGATTGAGAGAAGAAGCACAAAAAGCGGGGCAAAAAACGGTCACGGGAACAAATATCCGCTTTCGGGCAAGATTTTTTGCGCCGAGTGCGGCTCTGCCTTTTCGGCAAGGCATAAAAAAAGAAAAGACGGGAGCATTTACAGATACTGGCGCTGCGGCAAAGCCTCTGCACAGGGCGCTCGGGTCTACGCTAGCGGGTGCAATATCGGCAGACAAATCAGTGACGAAATATGCATGAGAATCATTAAACAGGTAGTTGAATCCCTCAATTTTGACAGAGATGAAGTCATAAAAAATATTAAGGAAACTGTTGCTGAAATTCAAGGCGGCTGCGATAATAATAGAATAAGGCAGGAAAAGCAAATCAATGCTTTGTCGGATAAGAAAAAACGCGTGCTTGACGCCTATTTCTCCGAAAAAATCAACGAAATCGAGATGAGAATGATGCTCGATAAATATGATGATGAGATAGCTCTGATATCGAAAAGGCTTATGTATAATTCACAAAAGGGCAATCAAGCTTATTGCGCTCACGATATTACGCAGGCTGTCAATAATATTGTAATCCTCAATGAGCAACACGATGTTTTTTACGGAAGCTTGCTCAAAAAAGCAGTTGTTTTCAGTGACGGTAGGGTTGAAGTCACCCTTAATTTTCTGCCGACAAAATGGATTTTCAGTCTAAATTAGCAGATTTGACGAGAAAAAGATAATCTCATACTATCCGAAATGGTACATTGCGAACCTTCTCTACCTATATCGGTCAGTAATCCTTTAAGCTCCGCATAAGGCATTGCAAAACGCTGGCTGAGTTACCGCAGCGAGGCACCGAGCTCTCCATCAGGTCCACCATATTGTGTAATGATAACCTTTGCAAGCTTGGGATTAGTATTTTTAATGTTTACAGGATATTGTAGCTTTTTCTCATATTGAAACATTCGTTAATCACACCCTTCCAAATCCCACGGCCATGGGTCCTTGAGCCATTCTACACCCTGACCGGTTTCAGGTGTAAGCGGCCCGAATTTTTCCTCAAATTCTCTTTTTAAAAGCAGATATTTTGATTGGTTCTTTCTATGCATTGAAAGCATATGTAAATCCCACGGGTGGGTGTCAAGATAC
>JAAZFZ010000227.1 GCA_012511485.1 Clostridiales bacterium
ACTGACAGCTGACTGATTGGCCGGATGATTCACAAATAAATGCCAATTAATGAAAATATCACAAAAATATTATGGGAAATTGTGCTATAATTGGCGGGAAAAACTGATAAGATCCCGAATTATGGGGAAAGCCCGAATATTACATAGAAAATCAGGTCTGTATAATCAGGATGGATGTATGCGATCGACTGGATACAGGAGAAGAAGCAAATTAGCACACGATTTAAGAGGTTTGAAATTAGGAGGATACTTGAATGGATAAAAAAAATGCAATTGTTAAGGCAATAATGGATGTTGAGTATATTGCTCCGTCAGAGCTTGAAAAAATGAATATTGAAATGACTGAAGCGCAGAAGTTTCCGATCGAAAAAGCGGCTGCATTAGGGGTAGCATTCCAACCCTTAACACAGCTTCTAAGCTTCGCGGTAAGTAGTGCCGGACAAAGCGGCTTATACTTTGTAAATACTGCAGGAAAGACTATGTTTAAAAGCGGCAGTCAATATATCGGTAATCTTCAGGCAGCTAATGGCGGTGTTGGTGGAGGGCTAGCCAGATTGACAAAGATACCGATCGATCCGACTATGCTTTGTATGGCAGTAGCTATCATGGCGCTTGAAAAGAAACTTGACGCTATTTATGAAGCGCAAAAAGAGATACTTGCCTTTTTAGAATTAAAGAGGAAGCAAAATTAAAGGGTAACCTTAATGCGTTAGCTGATGTTATGAACAACTACAAATTCAATTGGGACAATGAAAAATATAAAGATCATAAACATATTTTGGTTCAGGATATTAAGCGCGAGGCCGAACAGAGCATAATACTTTACCGTGAGCAGCTTACCAAGGCGCTCTCTAAAAAAGCTTTGATCCAAAGCGGGCAGGAAGTCAAAGCCGCACTAAACAAGACGATGACGCGCTTAAACGATTATCAATTGGCACTTTATACGTTTTCGTTCTCGTCATTCCTGGAGGTTATGCTTCTTGAGAATTTCGATACTAATTACTTGAATAGTATAGCTGACAAGATTCAGGAGTATTCCGATGACTACACTTCGTTATATGAAAAGTGCTCAGAGAAAATCGAAAAAGACTCCAAGTCATCTCTTGAAGGGTATGCCTTAAAGGGTCTATCAAAACTAAGCAGTGGTGCCGGAAAAATAGTAGAAAAAATACCTGTAATAAATAAGTCTCAACTTGATGAAAACCTCATAAAAGCCGGCGGCATTATTCAGGATGCAGATACAAACAGATTGCGGAATATAATGCAGATACTCACAAATGGCCATACCGACTATGTCAGTTCATTTGTTGAAAACATACGTACCATAGATAATTTGTATAATCAATCTGTGTTGTTGATGTTTGATTCGGAAAACATCTACATTGCAAAAGCGGCTAATGCATAGTCAATGAAATAGCGTACCACAAAGGTTCAGATCCGATAAAGTCAGCATATCTGACATAAATCGTTTGGGATTACAGTCTATGTCAAGAGTGTGTGACAGAGCGCTTTAATGATCCTGACTTCTTCGTGTGATATACCATAGGACGCGCAACAGGCGCAGAGCAAAAAGGAGAAAAATGAATGTGATAATAAAAAACATCAGGAGAATATCTGTCACAGCCATAGCGCGTTACGCTGTTTAGCTC
>JAAZFZ010000228.1 GCA_012511485.1 Clostridiales bacterium
CCCTTATGTTCCCCGAGAACTCTGCCCTCGGTGTCTATAAAGCTCCCGCTCTCAAAATGCCTGCCCGTGAACTCCTCAATAAATCTTGCATAGTCACCGCCCGGCACAAAGCAGATATCCTGACTGTCATGCTTTTTGGCGTTTATGAATCTGTTTTCGAGTGCAATTTCACGCACCTGTGATTTTTTGAGATTGCCTAAAGGCAGCAGAATTTTTGAAAGCTGCTTTTGCGTCAGGGAATAGAGAACATAGCTCTGGTCCTTTGTCAAATCCAGAGCCTTCTTTAAAAGATATCTGCTCGATTTATTGTCATATTCAATAATTGCATAGTGACCTGTGGCGATAAAGTCAACGCCCATTTGCTCAGCACGGTCAAGGAGCTTTTCAAATTTGATATATCTGTTGCAGTCAATACAGGGGTTGGGCGTTTCGCCCCTTATATATGATTGTGCAAATCTCTCCATAACCTCGCGCCTAAAGCTTTCGGTGAAATTAAGTACATAATGCGGAATGTTAAGCCGCTGAGAAACGCTTCGTGCATCCTCCGCATCCGAAAGCGAACAGCAGGTTTTTTCGCCATAAAGCCCAATATCTTCATTTTTATAGAGCTTGAGAGTCACTCCGAAGGCATCATACCCCTGCTTCTTTATCAGGAACGCCGTAACGGAGCTGTCAACCCCTCCGCTCATTGCAACAAGAACACTTTTCGGCATTGTTAACCCAACCTTATCATTTCATCAATGCATTTTTTCGCCTTGAGCCTTGTTTGCTCGTCAATGATGATTTCCTCTCCACCCCTGCCCAAAACGCAGTCATAAACATCAATAAGAGTCGTGGATTTCATGTTCTGACACATTAGCTTTTGCGAAAGAAAGAAGAATCTCTTATCGGGGCACTCATATTGAAGATGCTCTGCAATACTCACCTCGGTGCCTATAATAAACTCCTTGTTATCAGAGCTTTTGGCAAACTTCATTATTTCGGAGGTCGAGCCGACAAAATCGGCATGTCTGACCACCTCAGGCAAACATTCAGGGTGAACGAGCAAAAGTGCGTCAGGGTGAATCTCCTTTGCCTTGACAGCCTCATTTGCCGTAACCGAGGCGTGAATCGGGCAGCCGCCCTGCAGAATCTTAAAGGTTTTTTCAGGCACCTGCTCAGCCACATATCTGCCGAGGTTGCTGTCTGGAATAAAAAGTATTTTATCGTTTTCAATATTCGTAACAATCTTAACAGCGGAGGATGAGGTTACACAGACATCACAGACAGTTTTTAAATCGGTTGTTGTGTTGATATAGGCAACAACGGTGTAGTCGGGGTACTGCTCCTTGACCATGCTTATCATTTCCTTGTCCATCTGTTCTGCCATGGGGCAGCCGGCAATGGGATTTGCAAGATAAACCGTTTTTTGGGGGGAGAGAACCTTAACCGTTTCCGCCATAAAACGCACACCGCACATAATAACATTCTTCTGAGGTGCCTTTTGTGCCATAACACTCAGTTGAAACGAATCGCCTGAAAAATCGGCAACCTCAAGAATTTCCCTCGCCTGATAGCTGTGAGCAAGAATGCAGATATCCTTTTCCTTTTTAATTCTGATTATTTCGTCCTGAATGTCTCTGAGCATTTTATCACCTATCCTTAATTTTCATTTCCCTATTCCCCGGCAATTTTGCAGCTGCCACAGCAACCGTCACAGCCGAATAATTCCTTGTCATACTCAATTGAGTTCTTGCTATAATAGTTCGCAACAGCCGCCTTGACAGCCTCCTCCGCCAATACGGAGCAGTGAATTTTCGCCGGGGGCAGGCCGTTTAGAGCCTCAACAACCGCCTTGTTTGTCAACTTCAAAGCTTCCTCTATAGGCTTTCCCTTAATCATTTCGGTTGCCATGGAGCTGGTTGCAATTGCCGAGGCACATCCGAATGTATTGAACTTTACATCGGATATGATTTCATTGTCAACCTTTATATATATTTTCATAATATCGCCGCATTTGGCATTGCCGACCTCTCCCACTCCGTCAGCATCTTCAAGCTTGCCGACATTGCGTGGATTTGTGAAGTGATCCATTACTTCCTTACTGTATAGCATAGGTATTTACCTCTTTCTCTCCTATTTGAATTTTCTCCCATACGGGTGACATTTCCCTGAGCTTTGACACTATCTGCGGAAGAATCTCGGCTATAAAGTCAACTTCCTGCGAGGTGTTGTTTTCGCTCAGAGATATCCTCAGCGAGCCGTGTGCAATTTCGTGCGGCAGACCCAGTGCAAGCAGCACATGGCTGGGGTCAAGAGAGCCCGAGGTACACGCCGAGCCTGAGGATGCACAGATGCCCTTCAAATCGAGCATAAGCAGCAGCGATTCCCCTTCAATGCCCTCAAAGCAAAAGCTGATATTCCCGGGCAGCCTGTTTTCTCTGTCGCCGTTAAGCCTTGAACGGGGAACCGATGAAAGGATGCTGTCAATAAGCCTATCCCTAAGGGCTGTGACATAAGCTGCGTTTTTTTCAAGCCCGGAGCAGGCCTCATCGAGTGCGGCAGCAGTTCCGATTATCTGAGGGACATTCTCTGTGCCTGCCCTCTTATTTCTTTCCTGCGCTCCGCCGAAAATCATGTTGTTGAGAATTATGCCCTTCCTGCAGTACAGACCTCCGATGCCCTTTGGCCCGTGGAATTTATGTGAAGAAAAGGAGAGCATATCGATGTTTTCCTTCTCGACATTTATATCAATATGACCTACTGCCTGCACAGCGTCCGTGTGAAAAACAACACCATTCTCCCTGCAGAGCCTGCCGATTTCGGCAATAGGCTGAATGGTTCCGATTTCGTTGTTGGCATACATTATTGTGACAAACGCCGTGTCACCCCTTATTGCCTTTTCCACATCACCGACCTTGACTATGCCGTTTTCGTTTACATCAATATAAGTAACCTCAAAGCCCTCCTTTTCGAGAGCCTGCAGGGTATGCAAAACGGCATGATGCTCAAATTTTGTGGATATTATGTGCCGCTTGCCCCTTTTTTCTCCGTTTTTTGCGCAGGAGCGTATCGCCCAGTTATCCGCCTCAGTCCCGCCGGAGGTGAAGTAGATTTCATTGCTCCTGCAGCCGAGCCTTTTTGCAATCGTTTCTCTGGCCGCCCTCACCCTTTCGGCAGACCTCTGACCCATTGAGTGGAGGCTTGACGGGTTGCCGTAATCCTCTCTCATGCTTTTTTCCATAGCTCCTATAACAGCGCCGCTCATTGCAGTTGTTGCGGCATTGTCAACATAAATCAATTTCATTCCCACACCAGATTTCTAATATTCTATACCAATTCCCACTTAAATGGTATGTTTTTATTTTATCACATAAAATCCATATGTCAAGAGTCAGAATTTTTCATTTTATTCCTTTTTGTTTTTTTCATATCCTCAAGTGTGTAATTATCCACATATTCATTTATCACGGCATAAAGCCCCTTCCAGAAATCGAGTGTTAGGCAGGTGTCGCACCTCGGGCAGGTGTTCTCATCGCCTATCAGGCAGGCTGTCGGTGCAAGCTCACCCTCGGTTATCCTGAGAATTTCGCCGATTGTATATTCATCTGCTCTTCGGGCAAGCTTATAACCGCCCTGTGCGCCGCGGCTGCTTTTGAGCAGACCTTTACGGCTGAGAAGTGACACAATCTGCTCAAGGTATTTCAATGAAATATCCTGCCTTGCAGAAACCTCCTTGAGCGAAACATATTCGTCCTTATTATAATCAGAAAGGTCAAGCATTAGCCTTATAGCATATCTTCCCTTAGTAGAAATCTTCATAAAACCACCTCCATACAAGATATTATCACAGGAAAAGCAGATATTCAACACAGTGTAAACAAGCCTTATTGATTTTTAATATAATTTGAACTAAAATATATTATATGTTTTCTGCTTAATAAATCAGAAAAAAGTATGTAAAAAAGGTGAACTGATGGCAGGGTGTAGAGTATGTCCGCGCAGTTGCGGAGTTGACAGAGCTACTGATAAAAGGGGTTTTTGCTCATGCGGCGAAAATATTAGGATTGCAAGGGCAGCCCTGCATTTCTGGGAGGAGCCGTGCATTAGCGGCACAAACGGGAGCGGAGCTGTGTTTTTTTCGGGCTGCCCGTTAAAATGCGTCTTTTGTCAGAATGAAAAAATCAGTCGTGGCGGCTTTGGCAGGGAGGTCACGCCGCTTGAGCTTATGCGGATTTTTGATTCCCTTATCGAACAGGGTGCGCATAACATAAACCTTGTAACGCCGACTCATTTTGCGCCTCAGTTAAAAAAAATATTGAAGGAATATAAATCTACGGTGCCAATTGTATATAATACAAGTGGGTATGAATCTGTTGAAACATTGAAAAGCCTTGAAGGTCTTATTGATATTTACCTGCCTGACTTGAAATACTATGACAGTACGGTTTCAGAAAAGTATTCTGCCGCACCGGATTATTTTGAATATGCCTCAAAAGCTGTGCTTGAAATGAGCAGGCAGGTGAGTAATCTTCAAACAGACGGCAACGGTATTGCTCAAAGGGGTCTTATTATCCGCCACCTGATTCTGCCCGGCAATGTCAGCCAGACATTAAAGCTGCTCAATTGGATAAGCGATAATCTTTCATTGCAAACAACTGTCAGCCTCATGCGGCAATATACGCCGTACGGAAAAGCAAAGAATATCAGGCCAATTGACAGACCCCTTTCTGTAAGAGAGTATAAAATTGCACTAAAAGCATTTACGGATCTTGGCTTTGAGTGCGGTTATGTGCAGCGTGAGCGGTGTGCGCAGGAGAAGTATATCCCGGAATTCAATCTAAAAGGAGTGTTATAATAGGCGATATTTTGCTATTTTTATTATTTGTTAGAAAAAAAATTATAAAAACTCAAAAAAAATATTGACAAAACCAATTTTGTAGATTATGATGGATAGGCATTAGTAGTATCCCTTGTGAGGTGGCTTATGAACAAATCTGCTGTTCTGCAGAGCAGCAATAGCAACGGTGACGAAGAGCTTGTTTTACTCGCCCGCAGTGGTGACGACAGTTCCATGGCTGCCCTCATTGCACGCATTGCCCCTTTGGTTAAATCCCGTGCCGCTTGTGTTTACGGCTCAGGCATTGAGCCGGACGATTTGGCTCAGGAGGGGATGATGGGTTTTCTTGATGCGGTCAATAGCTTCAGAGTTGACGGGGGCGCAAGCTTCAGGACATATGCCGTCACCTGTATTGATCACCGCATTGCCTCAGCCCTCAGGCGTCAGTCAAGGGGTAAGGATATTCCAATTAATTCTTTTATCTCTATAAATCAAGACGGTGTCGATATTGAAGCCGTCGGAGCAGACCCTCAGGAGATTGTCTCTCGTAAGGAGGAAACAGCCCGACTTAACCGGATTTTGGACGAGTTGCTGTCTGGCCTTGAGCGCAGGGTTATTTATTATTACCTTGCCGGGCAGAGTTATGAGCAGATAGCCAAAAGTCTCAATATTACGGCAAAGGCTGTTGACAATGCTTTGCAGCGCATTAAAAAAGCTACGAGCGTTGGGCGGATAGTTTGCTTGTTTTATTATAATCTCATTGATAATATGCCCATGTTAATATGCCCACGTAGCTCAAGCAAGTAGAGCGTTGTTAAACCAAAGGTGTCGGTGCGATTCCGTCCAGGGCAAATACTATATTTTTCAAGCGAGGTAACCAAAATGTACGAAGACAAGACTCTCATCTGTAAGGAATGTGGCCAGGAATTCGTTTTTACTGCCGGTGAGCAGGAATTCTACGCCGAAAAAGGCTTTGAGAATGTCCCCCAGCGCTGCAGAGAATGCCGCAACGCACGCAAAAACGGTAACCGTGGTGAGCGTGAAATGTTCGAGGCAGTCTGCGCAGATTGCGGTGGCATTGCCAGAGTTCCCTTCAAGCCCCGTGAGGACCGCCCGGTCCGCTGCAGCGAGTGCTTTGCAAAAATGAAGGGCGAATAATTTTCATTTTTACAGAGAAGCACCCCGAGGAAACTCGGGGTACTTTTTTTGCGCTTGTTAATAATTTTTGTCATTTTCAGATAATTTTTAGTTGCATTAAGAATAGTAATAATATATAATTAAGCGGATATTTAGCGACAAATAAAAGTGGAAGTGTGGGGTTTTTATGTTAAAGAGGGGATTAAGACTTGCATCAATTGCGCTTGTATTTTCGACATTGTTGACAATTACCGCCTGCAAGGGCGACGACGGGCAGACCACCGAGGTCAATGCCGGGCAGACACATCAGGTAACGGAAACCACCGTTGGTGATATCGTCACATCATCGCCTTCCAACGATGAAACATCAGCGGTAATCACAGATACCACCGAGGGTGACTCAGAAGTTAACACGCCCTCGAAGCCCACAACAAAGGCTGAAATAGTCGCTTATTTCAATGCTGCGGCCAATAAGGTTAAGATAGATAAGCCGGGCTATGATTTAATGGTTACTAATATAATCGGCGATATAACAAGCTCAAACAGCATCATTGAAAGCCTTGCTTCAAGAATAGTGCCAATGTTCCCGCAGGACCCTGCCCCGGGCAAGGGCGCAAGCAAGGGTGAGAGCCACAATAATTTCCCCGCCAAGGGTCAGTCATGGGCAAGCAAGCTTTCCGCTAGTGCAGTTTCGCAGGCGCAGTGCATCGAAAAGGAAAAATACTACGAAATAAAAATCACTCTGGCGGAAGAGGCTCTTGCCGACCTGCCGAAAAATCCCGCCGCAACAAAGCACGGCTCTGTTATGAATGTACTGTCTGCCGACGAAATCTATGAGCAGACGGATAAATTCAAATTTATTGCAAATGTTAAATACTTTGCGCCTACATTTTCGGGCAGCTATATTACCTGCATAATCGAAAAGGATACGGGCAATATGAAAAGTGCCGTATATTACTGCTCTACTATTGCATCAGTCAAGGCAAAGCCGATTTTAGGCAGTGAAATCACTGCCACTGTCCCCTTTGCGATAAAAGAAGAGTATTCTGTAAAATACTGATATATTACTTAGGATGTGATTATTTTGAACAAACCCATTTTACTTGAGACCTCTGCACGCCATGTGCATGTCAGCCGCGAGGACCTTGAAACTCTTTTCGGCAAAGGCTATCAACTGACTCCAAAAAAGCCTCTCTCGCAGCCCGGCCAGTTTTCGTGCCAAGAGAGGGTTCAGGTTATAGGCCCCAAAAACAGTTTTGGTACGGTTTCTATCCTCGGCCCCGTCAGAAATGCGACTCAGGTTGAAATTTCCGCAACTGATGCACGCTCAATCGGTGTTGTCGCTCCCGTGCGTGAGAGCGGAGATATTGAGGGCAGCGGTTCCTGCAAAATAGTAGGCCCCAAGGGTGAAATTGAAATCTCTCAGGGCGTTATCGTTGCAAAACGCCATATTCATGCAACTCCCGAGGACGCAGAAAGGTTTGGATTAAAAGATAAGCAGGTTGTCAGCGTCAAGGTTGAATCCGCCTCAAGGTCACTTATTTTCGATGATGTGGTTGTCAGGGTCAATCCCAGCTTTTCACTTGCAATGCATATTGATACGGACGAATCGAATGCAGCGGGTGTTACACCGGGCTTGTATGGCGAAATCATAGCATAACGAATACGAATACGAATAGACCGGCTCCAGCTTGGGAGCCGGTCATTATTAATTGTTGGTCAATCCTCAGCCACAGGCTCCCGCTTTTTATTGCTGCTGATTCTTTTTGCGGCAAATGTGCATATGACGGTAAAAAAGATAATCGGCAGAATATACAAAAAGGTCCACGGATTTGAAAGGTCGCCGTAAATGCCCAGAAGCGTCCACATAATGTTAAGCGGAAGAAGTCCAAAGTTTGAGCCTAGCATATAAGGCCTATACTTAATGCCCATTGCGCCGAAAATCAGGCTGCTTAGGTCGCTGGGAAGTATCCCCGAAGCCTTGAGGATAAAAACAAGGGTGAAATCGTTTGCTGCCGCAAAATCATCTATTTTCTTAATTTTCGGGAACTTGTTTTTGAGCAAGTCGAGCATACTTTTGCCCGTAAACCGCCCGAGGAAATACGGCAGGAACAGGCTCAGTGCCGTTGCAATTGTATTTATAAGCAGAGCAAGCCAGATATTCTTGAGCAGAATCCCCGTCAGAGCAAAAAGGATTGCCGGAGGAAACACAAGGGCAAAGGATTTGATAACCGAAAAGATTATCATGCCCAGAGCTATGGTAATTGTGCCGCCACTTATTAGCTTTTGTATATTATCAAGATTTTTTATTGAAATATCATACTTTTTAATCAGCACAACTCAAGCCGTAACCATAGCAAGCATGAATATCACTGATAATACCTCAAGCAGCTTAATTAATCCCGAATAGTCCCTTTTCTTTGCAGTCATTTCGTTGTCAGCTGCGGGGTCAGTAACATTATTTGCCATAATATCTCCCTCTCAATCCTCTTATTTCGCAGGATAATTTATCATATCATACTAATTGCGGAAAATAAAGGAAAATGTTGTTGTTCGTTTTTTTAATGAAAAAGCGGGCGCACAATGTCGCCCGCATAATTTTATTGCAAATAATATAATTAAAGAGTTTTGACAAGTTTTTTTAAATATGCCTTGAAGTCCTCAGCGATTTCAGGGTGTTTGAGGGCTACCTCACAGTTTGCCTTCATTATCCCGAGCTTGTCGCCCATATCATAGCGTGTTCCGTCAAAATCAACCGCAAGGAGCTTGCCTGCCTTGCCCAGGTCTGCCATGGAGTCAGTCAGATAATACTCACCAATGGCGCTTTTTATCCCCTCTTCAAGCAGCCCGAAAATTTCAGGCGGCAGAATAACACGGCCGAGTATTGCGTAGCAGGACATTATCTGCTCTTGCGTAGGCTTTTCTATAATATTATGGCATTTCATAATATTATCTCTGACTGTTGAAACATCGAGCGAGCAGTATTTCATAACATCCTTGCGTGGAACCTCTTTTACACCGACAACACCGCAACCGAACTCATCATACACTCTGCTAAGCTGTGCGGTGACCGGATGATCAGAAATTATTACATCATCGCCGTAAAGTACGGCAAAAGGTTCATTGCCAACGAAGGATTTTGCACAAAGCACTGCGTGACCGAGCCCCTTTGTGACCTTCTGGCGCAGGAAATAGACATTTGCAAGCTGTGCAACCGCCTTTATCTGCTCAAGCATCTTTGCCTTTGCAGGGTTGCCCTCAAGGTTCCTCTCAAGCTCATAGGCATGGTCAAAATGATCCTCAATAACTCCCTTGCCCCTGTTTGTGATTATAAGAATATCCTGAATTCCTGAGGCGACCGCTTCTTCAACAATATATTGAATGGCAGGCTTGTCAACAATATTGAGCATTTCCTTAGGCACGGCTTTGGATGCGGGCAAAACCCTTGTCCCAAGCCCTGCCGCGGGAATAATAGCCTTTCTGACCTTCATAAAACCTATCCCCCTGTCTATATTAATTAATTAATTGAATAATTGCATTCTGCAGAACATTGCTTGCTAAAAAGCTTGTGATTGCTGCCATAGCAGACACTCCGCCTTTTTTTAAAAGCCGAAAGCCGACTTCTCCCTCATCAGCACTCTCGCTTCTGATACTTTTTATATCCTCATTCATTTTCTTCCTGTATACTGGATTGGCACTCAGTGCGCAGGCAATCCGCACCAAAAGGTTGGCTGCTATAAACGGCGCGCAAGCCTTCATCAGATTAAAGAATAAATCCATATACTCCTTCTGCTGCTCTTGAGACCAGGAATAAACATCTGCGGTATTGCCGATTTTCTGAGTGAGTGACATAAAGGTATCGAACTCCCCGCCCATTGTGACTGTTGTCAGTATTGAAAGTGCCACAAAAATAGAAGCAAAAACTATCCCCAGTTTAAAAATCTTTCTGAAAAAAAACCAGTAGGGCGCAAAGAAAAACGCTCCCCAGTTCCATGAAAGTTTTTTATTCCTTAGATACTTTGTAATATAACGTTTTGAATTCTCCTGAATGTAGATAGTGGCATCCTTTGCCGTAACC
>JAAZFZ010000229.1 GCA_012511485.1 Clostridiales bacterium
GTCTTTAACGTGCCGGGGTAGTCTGTTGTTGTCTCAATAACCTTATACTCGACACCAGTTTCATCAGCAAGTTGTTTGAGCCCGTTAATTGCTGTCTGATTGTAGCCGTTGTCATTTGCGCCTGCGGATGAGCAGACAAGTGCGTTTTTGCCGCTTACTGGATTGGTGGTATCCTGCCCGCCGCCAGTAGGATTATTGTCATTATTTCCACAGCCCGAAAAAGCCAGAGTAATAACGGCAACAAAAGCTAATGTAACGGCAAGCATAAGTGACAAGAGTTTTTTGCTGCTATTTTTCACTTTAATCACCTCAAAAAAATTTTATAAATAAATTTGCAAAGCAAATTCATCTAACCGGTTAATATAGAATTTATGCATATCCGAACGATAAAGGCAATTAAATGCTTCTATTATTATTCAGTTCACGCTCGCTCGGGAATCAAGTCACCAACTCCTATTCTTCATTATCTATTTTATCTATTATTTTATTCTTTATCGATAGATATTTAAGTATTTTACTGCCATATTCCACCACATAATGTGTTATAATGTTTAATGTTATGTTGCCATGACCATTTATTGGTTTAATTGCAATATGTTTTTGATAAATTCAATATCTTTTTTCAAAAAAACTGTCAGTCATGTATAAATAATCCGCCTTTTATTGTACTTTTCATCCCCATATTTTAATTGTAAAATGCAGCATTAATCAGCACATAAAAAAAGAGCCGGAACAAAACCGACTCTTTTTGTGTATAAATCCTTAATTAAATTGTTAATTATTATGCATAGCGGCTTGGCAAATTATTTTGCAAAGGGATTTTCTTCGGGATACGGCAGGGATGCCGGGCGGTTATATGCAATATCGGGAATGCCCAGATAACGGAACACCTCAAAGAGCACCTTGCCATAGTGGCCGAAGGCAACAGCTCCGTGATGAGGATACTGTTTCTGAATAAGGACATAGCGATAAAAGCGATTCATTTCAGGAATTGAGAAGATGCCTGTTGAGCCAAAGCTCTGTGTGGGAACATCAAGAATCTCACCCTGAGCTATATAAGCTTTAAGCTCTCCCTTCGCAGTGCCCTGTAGGCGGAAGAATGTGATATCTCCCGGCTTAATATCGCCTTCACAGGTGCCTCTTGTGATATCCGGGAACTCCAGCTCAGGCTCGAGAGCCCGCTTCATAATCAGCTGATAGCCCATATGCGGATTCTTGAGCAGGGATGTGCAGGTGTTGCCGCAATGGAAGCCCATGAAGGTTTCATCCTGTCGGCAGCTATATTTGCATTTGATATCCGCATTATATATTGATGCAGGGACAGTGTTGTTGATATCAAGAAGGGTGACAGGTGAACCCGAAACACACAGGCCGATATACTCTGACAGGCAACCGTAAATATCAACCTCGCATGAAACGGGATATCCCTTTGCAACCATGCGTGAATTCACAAAGCAGGGAACAAATCCGAATTCTGTCTGAAATGCCGGCCAGCATTTGTTTGCAAATGCAACATATTTTCTTGCGCCCTTATGCTCCTCTGCCCAATCCAGAAGTGTCAGCTCATACTGTGCAAGGCGAGGAATAACACCGATATAAGGGTTGTTTTCACCGATTTCCTCAGTCATTTCATCCACAAGGGCAGGGATGCGACAGTCATCCTTATGCTTATTATAGGCTACGAGCAAATCAAGCTCTGAGTTTTCTTCAATCTCAACGCCAAGCTCAAACAACGGACCAATCGGACCATTGCAGGCAATGAAATCCTGTGGTCTAGGTCCAAATGTAATGATTTTAAGGCCGGAAATACCTATCAAGGCCGTTGCTACAGGCTCAAACTCAACAATCATATTAGCCACTTCATCAGCAGTACCAACGGGATAGGAGGGTATGTAAGCCTTAATATTTCGAAGACCTAAATTATAGGAGCAGTTGAGAACTCCGCAGAATGCATCTCCTCTACCGTCATGAAGGTCACCGTCACCCTCGGCGGCAGCCACATACATTGCCGGACCGTCAAAGTATTTTGCAATTATTGTTTCGGATGTTTCGGGGCCAAAATTGCCAAGGTAAACAACAATGGCGTTGCAGCCTGCATCCTTAACGTCAGAAAGGGCTTTCATCGCATCGTTTTCGTTCTCGACTGTAATATCACACTCAAAAATATCCTTGCCTTTTGCCTTGTAGCTTTCTGCTACCGCATGGCGCCGCGTAGCAGACAATGAAATGGGGAAGCAATCTCTGCTGACCGAAATCAAGCCCAGTTTAAGTTGCGGAATGTTTTTCATTAGTATCTCTCCTTTTTTTTGATGATTTGTAGCACCCGGGTTTTGCTTTGAGCAAGGTGTAAGCCGACCGCTGGAATTGAGGGGGCTTATATACCTGCCAGAATCTTATATTTATCTTTGAGTGCGGGGTAAAGCGTTTTATAAAGGGTATAAAACTTTTCATACTCAGCGCAGTTTTCGGCTTTAGGGTTCTGCGGTTCATTTGTGTGAATCACAGCGTCGCACCCTGCCTCAACAGACAAGAATATACCTGCCCCGACACCTGCAAGAATTGCAACACCAAGGGCAGCACCCTCGTTGTTGAGTACCGTTTTTACAGGACATCCGTAGACATCCGCCATCATTTGCCGCCATACCCTACTTGTTCCGCCGCCTCCGCACGCTCTCATATCCGAAACGGAAACGCCCTTCTCATTGAGAACCTCATAGCAGTCACGAAGGGAGAAGGTGACTCCCTCAAGCACACTCCTGATTAGTGCTGCCTTGTTGTGAATTGCCGAAAGGCCGAAGAATACTCCCCTGCAATCAGGGTCAAGGTGCGGCGTTCTCTCACCCATGAGATACGGCAGATATATAAGACGGTTTGAGCCGATAGGGATTTCATTAGCCATTTTATCCATCAAATAGTAGGGGTCCTTGCCCAAATCCTTTGCCTGTGCAATTATGTCTTGACAAAAGTTATCCCTGAACCACTTCAGGCTCAAGCCCGCTCCTTGAGTTACACCCATGACATGCCATGCACCCGGAACAGCGCAGCAGAATGTGTGGACACGCCCAAGAGGGTCTATCTGAGGAGTGCTTGTGTGTGCAAATACAACTCCCGATGTACCGATTGTTGTAAATGCCGTGTTATCTCTCACAACGCCTGTTCCGACTGCTGCAGCAGCGTTATCGCCTGCTCCGCCTACAACAACCGTTTCAATCGAAAGCCCTGTCACGGCTGCCGCTTGGGTGCTGATGTGACCTGTTACCTGCGCAGATTCATACATTTCTCCAAGCAGCTCTCTGTCAATGTCAAGAGCTTTTAGTACCTCCTGTGACCAGCAGCGGTTCTTTACATCTACCAGCTGCATACCCGATGCGTCGGAAACCTCTGTGGCAAAATCCTCTGTCAGCATATATCTGACATAATCCTTAGGCAAAAGTATCTTCCTGCACTTTGCATAGATTTCCGGCTCGTTGTTGCGTACCCAAAGGATTTTTGAAGCTGTGAAGCCCGTTAAAGCAGGGTTAGCCGTTATTTCTATTAGCCTTTCTCTGCCACCCATCCTTTGTGTTATTTCGTCGCACTCTTTGCCTGTTCTCTGGTCGCACCAGATAATGCTCTTTCTGAGCACATTGCCATCGCCATCGAGCATTACCAGCCCGTGCATCTGACCGGAAATGCCAAGACCCGCCACTTCGCCTTTGTTTACACCGCTTTGCTCCATTACCGAACGGATTGTTTTGACCGTGGCGTTCCACCAATCCTCCGGGTTCTGCTCTGCCCAGCCGTTATGGGGCTGATATAGAGGATACTCCACCGTTGAGGATGCCACTGCCTCCCCATTTTCGTTGAACAAAACCGTTTTCGTCCCCGAGGTACCGAGGTCTACACCCAGCAAATAACTCATAGTATGTTAACCGTCTTTCTGTTCTGTCATTTATACAATCTATATTATGGCATAGTGGTCTATTTTTGAGCGGATTTCAATTCATTTATAATAGTAAAGCCTGGAATCATCGTACCGCCTAGATAATGAGAACAAGCCCTGCCGAAGCCATGAAGAAGCATATAACCTGAAGCAGTGTCAACCTCTCTTTAAACACAAGCGGACATAATACCCCTGATACCAAAAGAAAACAATTATTCTTACTTTTGCTGTCATTTATGATTCCTAAATATGTAATACCAATACCGAAAAATAATTATATCATAAATAGATTTATAAACTCAATTGTTTTTGCTTAAAAAAATAAAAATCTAAAATTGGAGGATAAACATGAGTAAAAAATCCGTTTCGCAATCAAAGTCAGTTTTGTCACAGGTGATGCTGCCAAGTCAGGCAAATCCCGGCGGCAAGGTTCACGGCGGAGAAATAATGAAGATGATGGATACTTGCGGCGGTGTTGCGGCAATGAGGCATGCAAAAATGAATGTTGTGACAGTCAAGGTAGATGAGCTTGAATTTTTTCAGCCCATAAAGGTCGGCCAGCTTGTAATTTGTGATGCTGAGGTTGCATTTGTGGGCAGAACATCAATGGAGTTAAAAATCACAGTCAAGGTTGAGGATCTTATGAGCGACTCCCCTGCTATTGTTGCACTTTCTGCCTTTTTCACCTATGTTGCGCTCGATATTCAGGGCAACCCCCATTCCGTGCCGGAGCTTGTTTTGGAAACTGATGAGCAGCGTGAAATCTTTGAAGTCAGAAAGCATAGGTATCTGGAGAAAAAGTCAGCATTCAATTCTTATTGATTCTCAAAATGTCTTGTAAAAATCTCGCTTTCTTCAAGCAGACTATCAACAGTATCAAATCCCAACCGATGAAGAAGCTCTATTACAAACGGGTTATCTATCGGAGTTTCATAGGTGGCGGAATTACCGTATTCGTTGACATTTATACGACCCTTATCTCGATCAATAATTGATTTAGGACCGCCGACACAACCACCGACACAGCCCATTCCTTCAAAAAAGTTTGCATTTGTTTTGCCTGCAAGCAATTGATTAATCATTGCTTTGCAGGCAGGCACTCCGTCTGCCTGCTGGGTGCGTATTTGGATGGGATTATTCGGGCTTAGCTTTTTTACCGTTCTTTCAACAGCCCAGCTAACTCCTTGTGTGCGGGCATATAAACGCCCTGCCCGTGAAGAATGGTCCTTCTCGCTTTCCTCCATATCCGCCGGATTAATATTCAATGCGTCAAAAATATCCTTTGCCTCCTGAAATGTCAGCACATAGTCAATTGCTCCCGCAATGTCTAGTTCCCTTGCTTCGGATTTCTTTGCCATGCATGGCCCGAAAAAAACCGTCACTGCATCAGGATACAGGTGTTTTATCGTCCTCCCGCTTGCAACCATAGGTGACACCGAGCCGGGCACATGTGGCATCAGGTCATTATATATTTTCCTTATCATTGCAATCCAAATCGGGCAGCAGCAGCTTGTGAGCTGGAAGTCAGTTTCCTTCTTAATATTCCGATTGAATTCTAGCGATTCTTTCAGTGTCAAAATATCCGCAAAAAGAGAAACCTCTATCATGCCGTCAAACCCTATTTTTTTTAATGCGGTTCTCAGCGTACCGGGAGTCGCCTTTTCAAACTGCCCGAGGAAAGCAGGCGCGACCAAAGCATATGAAAGCCCCTTGTTGCTTCTGACCGCATTAAGTGCAGGTATAATATCACGGCTTGCTGTCAGCTTTTCGGCAGGGCAGGCGTTAACGCAGGAGTAACA
>JAAZFZ010000230.1 GCA_012511485.1 Clostridiales bacterium
GTATTGCACTGTATCTACAAAAACGGGAACCCGGATAAAATCCCCGCCGATAGCCTGAGCTATGGATATAGCCGATTTGTAATCGATCATTGCAGCATCAATGCCGACAGGGATGCTCACATTCTGCTTATCAAGTGACGAACAGACTGGCAGAACAGTGCTCTGAGCAACGTCAAGGAACTCCGAAAACGGGTCATCGCCCATATTTTCAACAATAAGAGCGTCAACGCCCGCTTTTTCAAGCGTAACAGCATCATTTATTGCCTGTTCTTTGATGCGTTTCATGTCACCGTCAAATTTAGGTGTACCGGGAAGAGGAAGGCAATGCACCATTCCAATTATGAATTGTTTGTTTAGCCCGAAAAACTCTGAATTACTCATTATTAAACCCCTCTTTGTCAAATTGATATATTCCTTCAAGAACGACTCTGCACAACAAGTCCTCAGCGGCAACCCTGTCCTCACCTCTAAGCTCGTCCTTCAGGTTTTCAAGAACGGTTGTGATTGTCACCACACAGCCCCTGATTTTCATTAGGCTAGCAAGAGTGAGTATGCAGCTGCTTTCCATATCTATACCCGATATGTTCAATTTTTTGAGCCTCTGAAATGTTGCGTTTATATCGGTCTGCCTCTCTTTGGAAAGCCTTGACTCCTTCATTTGTGAATAAAAGCCGTCCATCGTGCAGTTGATGCCGTTGACATACTCCTTGCCGAACTGCTTAACGGTTTTGTTCATGCAGTTTAAGAGCTCAAGGTCTGCTGCCGCGGGATAGCTCAAGGGCACATAGGTCGAGCTTGTGCCCTCCTCCCTCATTGCGGCAACGGGTATAATGAACTTGCCGAGCATATCATCTTCAAGTGCCATTACCGTGCCCATTCTGACAGCTACTTCCATTCCGTTTGAGTACATTTCCTCCATGGCAATTGCCGCAGAGGGTGAGCCAATGCCTGTTGAAGATGCGGTTATTTTTACACCTTTGTAATAGCCAGTATATGTGTTGAACTCTCGGGCGAATGCAACATGTTCGACATTTTCAAGATTTTTTGCAACTGTTTCAACCCTCCACGGGTCTCCCGAGAAAATGACATATTTTGAAATGCCTTTTTCCACTTTTGCATAAAGCGATTCCATATTATTTCCTCTTTTCTAAAAACTTCCCGTATCTTTCAAGAAGCTGTTTTTCGTCAGGCGCATTTGTACAGCAGCCCTTTTTTTCAACTATAAACGATGCAAGTATGCTGCCGAAATTGCAACATTCCACAGGGGGATAGCCTTTGAGAAAGCCATATATAAAGCCCGACATATATGCATCTCCCGAGCCTGAGGTGTCAACTACTTTTTCGCAGCGGGCAATTCTGATTTCTGTTGAATCAAAGCCGTTTTCGGTTTTGGTGTAGCAAATGCTGCCCCTCTTGCCGAGCGTCACTACTATTATTTCCGCTTTTCCGTTTTTAAAAAAATCCGTTACCGAGTTCAATTTATAAAGATGCTCAATGGTTTCACGCTCGGACTGATTCATAAAAATCACCTTGCTGTACTCAAGCACCTCTAAAAGAAACTCCTTTGGGAAGGCGGTCAAATCGCATTTCATGCCGAAAATCAAAGGGATATCATGCTTTTTGCATTTGCTGAAAAATTCTGAGTTATCCTCAAACGCACCGACAGTCATAACTCCAAGACCGGTGTTTTCAAAGAACTCATCCTTCATTTCCTTTGCATATTTGCCGTTCATTGCACCGGGATAGAATATTGTAACGTGGTTCTTCTCGACATCCTCTATCAGGTAACAATTTGAGGTTGACTCATTTTCAACCACTTCCACGGCGTCAAGGTATACATTAGCTTGCTTTAGAAAATCGAAAAGACCTGTTTCTTTATAATCGCTGCCCACACGGATATACGGCATTGAACGAAGCCCGAGTCTTGCAAGATTATATGCAATGTTAACGGGGCAGCCGCCGTAATATATCTTGCTGTTATCGCTGTTTTCAACTATTGAAGTGAATCCGACCTTTAAAGGCGACAGAACATTTATTATTCTGTCAAGGCTAACATATCCGCTTGTTAAAACATCATACTTTTTCAAAATAATCACTTCCTAGTCCTTCCAGCCTAATCACATGACCGAAATATTTATTAATATCGGTCAGGTGAACATTATTAACAATTTCATCACTCGTTGCAACGCACTCCCTGATGACATAGACATCATAGTCGAGATAATAAGCGTCAGTTACCGTGGCGCGTATGCAGCAATTTGTTTTTGTGCCGACAATAATAACCCTGCGAATGTCGTTTTCTCTGAGCACAAGGTCAAGGTCCGTGCCGAAAAACGCACTGTATCTTCGTTTTTTTATCACATAGTCCTGCGGCAGGACAGTGAGGCTTTCATCAATTTCTTCACCGCCGCTACCTTCAATACAGTTAGGGCGCATATGAAGGAGGTTTTTGTCAGGCTTGCCCCTTCGGTAGCAATGCTGCATAAATATAACCAGAGCACCGTTTTCCCTGCAGATATCAATTGCCTTTTTGATGTTGGGCAATATCTCTTTGTTCTGAGGATAATATACCAGCCCGTTCTCATTCGTAAAATCATAAACCATATCCACTACTATAATTGCCGTTTTACTCATTTTTAAATCCTCTTACTCTGTTGTTTTTAAGCTGTATTACAGATACAACCGCAAGTATGCCGATAATCATGAAGTATGGCAAGGTGTTGAAAAGCCCTGATGCAGGTCCCGCCGATATATTAAGGTTGGTGGCAAGAGACTGCGCAAGACCGAAAACAATTGCATACATTGACGAGCGCACGGGTTTGCCGTTCCCGCAGAAAATTGCGGCGATTGCAATAAAGCCTATTCCCGCTGACATATTGTTTGTAAACAGAGCCATCTTTTCAAGCGCAAGGTTAATGCCTGCAAGGGCGCAGCAAAGCGCACCAATCAAAATTGCTACATATTTTATTCTGTTTGTTTTGTTTCCGACGCTTGTTGCGGCATCCTCATTTTCACCAGTAACACGAACATATACGCCGAATTTTGTTCTGTACATAATAAGCCACATAATGAAAATGCCGATGAAACTGACATAGGTAATAAGTGGATGCCCACTGATTATACCTCCGATGAACGGTATATCTTTAACAAGCGGTATATTGATTTTAAGCCCTGCGACGTCAACAATATTATTGACATTGAGGTTTGGGAGTGACATGGCCTTGAGCACAAATGCACTTATTGCAGATGCCAGAAGGTTAATTGCAAGACCGGCAATAATCGGGTTGCCCTTCTTAGTTACACACATCACCGAGAAAACCGCTCCGAGCAGGAGAGTTATCAGAATTCCGATAACTGAACCAAGAAGAATATTGCCTGTAATCATTACAAACAATACGGACGAGAATGCGCCCATGAGTAGCATACCCTCAAGTGAAATATTGAGCACATTTGCCTTGTGGGCGTAATTGCCGCCTAGAACACACAGAATAATCGGAGCGCTGTTTGACAGCATATCGTAAAATATTCTCTGAAAGTTCATTATTAATCAGCCTCCTCCGGTGTTCTTTTGGGAATAAATCGGGTTTTAAAATTTGCGAAGAGCTTTGTCCTTTCATTCAGGAATTTGATTGAAAGAAAGAGGATAATCATGCCCTGAATGACAAAAACAATCTCTTTGGGTACATTTGCGAATATGCCTATGCTGTCACTGCCCGTTTTGAGAGCGCTGTAAAGAATGGCGGCAATAAAAATACCGATGGGGTTATGGCCGCCGAGTAGAGATATCAGCATACCGTCCCAGCCGAGGCCGGGGCTTCCCGAAAAATCGAGAGTATATTTGAACTTTTCGCTCATCATGAAGCCCGCACCCGCAAGCCCGCTCAGAGCGCCGGAAATAAGCATCATGTAAATTATTTTCTTTCTGACATTCATGCCCGAAGCTTCCGCAAATTCGGAGTTTCTGCCAATAGCCTTAATCTCATAACCAAGTCGGGATTTTTTCATGACGGCATACATCAAAAGAAAAACAAAAACGGTTATCAAGGAGAAAAATGTAAGACTGGTCCCGCCGAGCCTTTTGAACATAGCCTCTTCAGAAATAGCGGGTGTTGATACATAGCCCGAAGCCGGGTCACGGAAAATAGTTTGTGCAAGAACACGCA
>JAAZFZ010000231.1 GCA_012511485.1 Clostridiales bacterium
GATGTTCCACATTCCGTCAATGGAAATCTTAACTGTCTGGCAAATTGTATTATCAACCTTTGGGGGGATTTTGCCGTGGGCTATGAACAGCCAGCGGCAGTCATTATCCTGCCTGAGTTGATAAATAAGGTTATTTGTCAGCTCACCGCTTCTTCTGTCTCTGAGTTCAACCTGACGGACATCGCCAAGCGCTTGAAGTATATCGGCACGGGCAAAGGGGATATGCTCGGATATGCTCAACAGTGCCTTAGGCGCATCGCTCTCGAGAGCATCAAGGTATTTCGGCTCCTCACCCATAAAAATGAGCCTGCCGCCGCTCTTTTTGAAATGGGCTAGTCTTTCAAGCGTCGTTGAGCGAAGGGTTTCACAGCCCGGCACAACAATGACATCATATGACATTTCACCAACCTGCAAAGGAGCTGATGCCTTTTCGCATTGAATCGGAAGGAGCGATTCGCAAATATAATCAAAGTCAATGCTGCCAAGCAGCAGCCATTGTGCCAACTGGTGGAAGTTTTCGTCTATCTGGTCACGCTTGAGCCTTGTCTGGGATTCAGGACCCCAGTGCAGCCAGTAGCTTTCAATCGGGTGAATGACACCGACACGCACAACAGCCTTGCCCCTTGTCAGAGCAGTATTGACACGGGCAAAGTGATTCTCAATAAGTCGATATTCCTTAAACCACGGGGACTGGTAATTGATTGAGGCTGGATAATCCCTCTTTGCTTCGCCCGCCATAGATGTCCATGAAAGGTGATGCACACGGGTAGTCACGCCAAGAGCAGCTTGCCAGTCACCCTGGATTTTATGACCTCTGAAATCAAAATGCCAGCCGGTTACTCCGTAAAGCTCGGATAACACTCCCGGATTCCCGAATTGATGCGATGCCGACTGTGCCTGCTTTGCGGTGGTATATTCAAAGTAGTTGCAGAGCATATCAATGCCCGGCAGGCCGAAGGAGCGGTAAGAGCGCATTGCCTCGCCGATTGTTAAGGTCTGTGAGCGCAGGTTTTCCTCAGCCATCATGTGGCCCGTGAACAACAGCCCGTTTTCATCACACCATTTGCCTAAGTTATCCGCAAAAGCCTGGGCAAACCGCTCCGTTACATGGTCATGGTAGTTATATCTGACAACCGAAACTTTGCCGTCAGGCAGCTCCCAGATAAGCTCAGGCAGCTTGCTAAGCAAATTATCGCCATATTCCTCGGAGAAAGTTTCATTAAGGTTATCTGTCCACGGGAGAACGACATCCTTTTTTTCATCGGGGAAGCTAAGCACAGTTTTATGTGAAAACTGCGGTTCATCAGTGAAAATTGACGGCACAGCACCGCCGAAATCATCGCCGACCTTTTCTTTATATGCTTCGTATGTAATCTCCTTAAACCTGTCAATTGCCTCTTTTTCAAGGGTGTTGACATAGGTCTGGTCATTAAACTTCGGTGAAGGCATTGGTGTTTCAAGGTAGGCATACCATTTTATACCTTGAGCCTTTGCATTTTCATCAGTTGTTTTAAACTCTTTTAGACAGCCGTTTTCGTCAAGTGTTACATCATAACAGCAAAGCAGCCTTCCGTTTTTGCTTTTTGACGCTTTGGCTGCTAAATCAATATCTGCTCCGCTGATTTCTGAATTTTTGTAGGAATTTGTAGTAAAGCGCAGGTATTTTGCGCGGTACTTTTCATCTTTTGTCACAAGCCCGCCTGCAAAGCCCGATGGCCAGCGGTCCTCATCATAGAGGTAGGCGAGCATTTCTTCACTTTTTGCCTTATCTACGCAGAACTTTACCATATCCATGAACTCATCGCTAAGATATGGCGTGACAAGCCCTGCTCTGGGATGCATATGAAAACCACCGAAGCCCATTTGCTTGAATATTTCAATCTGGTCGCCGAGCAGCTCCTTTGTTAATGCGCAGTTCCATGACCAGAATGGTGCTCCTCTGTATTCAGATGTAGGGTTCTGAAAAAGCAAAAGAGGAAGAGATTTTTCTCTATTTTTTTCGTATAGCATATTGATACCCTTTCTCATTTTTATATGGTAAAATACTTTGGTTATATTACCATACATGGGTAATGATTACAAGGCTAGTCACTAATTATTTATCTAACAATTTTCAGCTGTGCTCCCGGTTTGACTCCGCCTTTTCCTTGCACTCCCTGCCTTGACGCAAAAGCTCCTTGAGTGTTTCAAAATCATTGTCTTTTATAGCGTTGCTGTATTCTTGAAGGGATGATATAAGAAAATCTATTTCTTTTGCAAGGTTTTGCGCATTGTCAAGGAATAGCTCAGCCCACATAGCCTCATTGAGCCTTGCAACCCTGGTCAAATCCTTGTAACTCCCTGCCGAAAAGCCCTTATGGACCTGAGCATTCGGGCTTTTAACATAGGCGTTTGAAACAACATGTGCAAGCTGCGAGGTGTATGCTATTATTTCATCGTGCTTTTCGGGCGTTGTGATGCTGATACCCGAAAATCCTGCATCCATAAAGACTCCCTTGGCACATTCGAGCAGTGAAATATCCTCACCGCTCCTTGGCACAAAAATCATTCGGGCATTTTTGAACA
>JAAZFZ010000232.1 GCA_012511485.1 Clostridiales bacterium
ATCAGGTTACCAACGGAGATTTTGCCTTAACTATGGTCGTATTTTCGCTTGCGGGCATTTTGGGCTCATACTTTCTTGTAAAGCCTCACATAGCAACTCCGGGAGGCTATATTGCATTTTTTGCACTGTTAACTGTTAACACCTACAGGTACTACTGCGATGTTCAGTTCAGGCTAATAATAAACTATAAGAAATATTTTATATACTATCTCTTATTATCTATAGGTTATTGTGTGGGAGCACTTGCAGGCAGCTTGATTTCAAGAAACTGGTGCCTGGTTTTCCTTCTTGGCGAAGCTGCTGCGGTTATGTATGTCATATTAGACGGAAATATATTGACAAAGCAACTGAGAACCTCGAAATTCGCTTTAAAGGCTCTCAAAAGCTCCGCAGTTCTCTCGCTGTCATATCTAATGTTCAACACAATACTTTTTATTGATAGGATTATTCTTCTGAATCTTGTTGACAGTCAGGCTGTTTCGCAATACTATGTTGCATCACTGCTGGGGAAAACTCTTGCAATTATCACAGGACCTCTCAACACCATAATTCTCAGTTATTTGACAAGGGATAACAGGGTTATCGTCAAAAAGCTGTTTTTAAAGATTATTGCTGTTGTAACCTTAATAAGCACGGTATTTTTTGTTGCCTGCTGGATTGCCACACCTGTTTTTGTTAAGATATTCTACCCGAACCTGCTTGAATCTGCCAAGCAACTTGCAGCGGCGGCATCCCTCGCACAGGTTCTGTGCTTCTCATCAACCATTTTTCTTGCGGTTGTGCTCACCTTTGCATCTGAAAAATACCAGTTCATTGTTCAGCTTGTGTTTTCCATTGTCTTTATCGGGTTTGCAATACCTTTAACAAAAGCTCAAGGAGTTTTCGGCTTTGCCAGAGCAGCCGTAATTGCAAATATATTCAGGTTTCTGCTTGTATGCGTACTGGGATATATTAATTCGCCCAATATAGGCAAAATCAACCAAACTAAAGCACAATAATTGTTGTGCATATTTAATAATCATACAAAATAAACAAAAATTTCTCGCCGTTGGTAAACAGATTTTCTATCTGCCTTCGGTCTATATTTGTTGTTTAATTCAGTCGGAAGTGTTATAATATACATCAATTGTGTTAGAGGGAGGCGAGGCAGCTGCAAAAAGGAATTCATATAATTTGTGGGCATTACGGCAGCGGAAAAACCAATTTTGCGTTGAACCTTGCCATAAAAGCTCAAAAAAACGGCGAAAAAGCTACTGTTGTTGACCTTGATATTGTCAACCCCTATTTCAGAACAGCAGATTATTCACAGCTTCTGCATAATGAAGGAATTCGGGTCATTAGCCCTGCATCGGCAGGAACAACTGTTGATACACCCGCTTTGACTGCAGAGATGTATTCAATCTTTGACAAGGTTGATGAGTTTATTATCATTGATGTCGGTGGGGACGATGCCGGCGCTACGGCACTCGGCAGGTTTTCAAAACAAATTATCAACAGCGGCAAATATGAAATGCTTTATGTGATTAATAAATTCAGAAAACTGATTTCAACACCCGAGGAAGCTGCAGAGCTTTTAAATGAAATTGAATCTGCAAGCAGAATAAAGGCAACAGGTATTATAAATAACTCTCATCTTTCCGACCTGACAACGGCGGAGGACATTCTTTCTTCAATGGGATATGCCCAAAAGACTGCAGCCCTTACTGGTCTGCCTCTTGTCGCTACGACCGCACCATTGAAGCTGGAAGGGGAGCTTTGTGGCAGTGTGCCAAACCTATATCCCGTAGATATCATTGTCAAACTACCATGGAACTAATAAGGAGGAAGATATATGGCTAAAATTACAATTGACGAGAGTGTTTGCAAGGGCTGCGAGCTTTGCGTGGTGGCTTGCCCTATGCATATATTATCGCTTAATAAGGAAAAGCTGAATGCAAAGGGTTATCACCCTGCGTGTTCAATAGAGCCTGAAAAGTGCACGGGATGCGCGGCATGCGCCACGATGTGCCCCGATTGTGCAATAACAGTTGAAAGGTAGTGTGAATAAATGACTCAAAGAGTATTGATGAAAGGCAACGAAGCTTTGGCAGAGGCTGCAATTCAGGCAGGATGCTGCAATTTCTTCGGTTATCCTATAACACCTCAGACAGAGCTTGCGGCATATATGGCAAAGCGCATGCCTAAAATCGGAGGTACATATCTGCAGGCGGAGAGTGAGGTTGCCGCAATAAACATGGTTCAAGGGGCTGCAGCTGCGGGAGTGCGTGCAATGACCTCATCTTCCTCACGGGGAATAAGCCTTAAAACAGAAGGTATTTCGTATATGGCAGGCTCGGACCTTCCCTGCCTTATTATTAATGTTCAGAGGGGCGGCCCCGGGCTAGGCGGAATTCAGCCCTCACAGTCCGATTACTGGCAGGCAACAAAAGCTCCCGGTCATGGCGATTTGCATATACTCGTTTTTGCTCCCTACTCCGTGCAGGAAATGGTTGACCTTGTCGGTCACGCATATGATTTGGCAGATGAATATCGTATGCCTGCCATGATATTGGCAGACGGCTTGCTAGGCCAGATGATGGAGCCTGTAGTTCTTGATGACAGCCGAAGCGCAAAGACTCTTCCTAAAAAAGAATGGGCTGCCTGTGGCCATAACAATGAGCGCAGGCATAACATAATCAATTCCCTTTATCTTCAGGCCTCTGAGCTTGAAAAGCTTGTTGTGGAGCGGTTTGAGCGGTATAAGGTTATTGAGGATAAAGAGCCAATGTGTGAAAAGTATATGGCAGAGGATGCCGAATATATAGTTGTTGCCTATGGTGCCAGTGCCAGAATTGCAAAGGCAGCGGTGAAGCAGGCAAGGGCAAACGGCATTAAGGCCGGTCTTATCCGCCCGATAACTCTTTGGCCCTTCCCCGTAAAGGAGCTTTCTCAGGCTGCAGAGAGCGCAAAAAGCTTCCTGTGTGTCGAAATGAGCATGGGGCAGATGGTCGAGGATATCAGGCTTGCAATTGAATGCAGGCGTCCTGTTGGCTTCTTCGGCCACACGGGCGGCGTTGTTCCAACTCCTGCGGAGGTTCTGGAGCAAATAATTAAGATGACGGGAGGCGTAAAGTAATGGCAATAGTATTTAAAAAACCAAAGGCGCTCACCGATGTGCCGACACATTACTGCCCGGGCTGTACACACGGGATCATTCACCGCCTTGTTGCACAATGCATTGACGAGCTGGGCATTGAGGGCAAGTCAATAGGTATTGCACCTGTCGGCTGTGCGGTTCTTGCATATAATTATTTTTCATGTGACATGATTCAGGCTCCTCACGGAAGGGCGCCGGCAGTTGCAACCGGGGTCAAGCGCTCACTTCCCGACAGATTTGTTTTCACATATCAGGGCGACGGTGACCTTGCCGCTATCGGCACTGCGGAAACTGTCCATGCCGCAACGAGAGGCGAAAACATAACTGTGATTTTCGTCAACAATGCGATTTACGGCATGACAGGTGGGCAGATGGCGCCGACATCACTCCCGAATCAGGTTACTCAGACTACTCCTTACGGCAGAGATGTTAAGATTGCGGGCTATCCAATCCGTGTCTGTGAAATGCTCTCAACACTTGACGGCACAGCATATGCCGAAAGGGTTTCGGTTGATTGCGTAAAGAATGTCAATAAGGCAAAAAAAGCTATCAAAAAGGCATTTCAGACTCAGCTTGAAGGCAAGGGCTTTTCAATAGTAGAGGTTCTTTCAGCCTGCCCGACAAACTGGGGGTTTGCACCCAATGATGCTCTTCAATGGCTGCGTGACAATATGCTTCCCTACTACCCGTTGGGAGTTTACAAGGACAAAACGGCACAGGAGGCGCAGAATAATGAATGATATGAATTCCATTCTCGCAGGCTTCGGTGGTCAGGGCATTCTGTTCATGGGCAAGGTTATTGCTTATGCAGGCTTGTTTGATAACAAGGAGGTCTCATGGCTGCCTTCATATGGTCCCGAAATGAGGGGCGGAACTGCCAATTGCAGTGTCTGCATTTCGGACGAGCCGATTTGCTCACCCTTGGTGAATAACCCGAATGTTCTTATTGTGATGAACCTGCCCTCCTTTGAAAAATTTATTAACGCTGTTGTCCCGGGCGGTTTGGTGGTAATTGACAGCACTTTGATTGATAAAAAGGTTGAGCGTGATGATATCAGCGCATACTATGTC
>JAAZFZ010000233.1 GCA_012511485.1 Clostridiales bacterium
GATTTAGTGGAATTATATATAACGGGGCGGGGTTTGTCGTTTGTGTGATAAACCCCGCCTTTTGCTGTTTTCGCCTTGATTACCGTTAATGCACTTTGGAACTAATAAAACTCTTGCTTCTTATGATTTTTTATAAATTTTATATAATTTTTTTTAAATTTCGGTGACATTTCTAACAAAATATGTTATAATTGAACAATAAGCTCATTGCAACTCAGAGAGAACTTTATGGCATAATTTTTAAAAATTCCGTGATGATATTTATTTCTTTATAATTGTTTGCAATGTCCTAAGTAATAAAAAAACAGGGAGTTTATATATGTTTGAACAAATTGTCAATGTGGAACGTATGGAGCAGGCAGTTAACCTGTTCGGCAGCTTTGATGAAAATATAAAAATAATTGAAAATGAATATGATGTTGCCGTAATCAGCCGCGGCTCAGAGCTCAAGGTTTCAGGAGATGCCGAAAATGTTTCAAGGGGTGTGCGTGCAATTAACGGCCTTTTAATGATGATTAACAAGGGTGAGCAGCTCAACGAGCAAAATGTTCGCTATGTTCTTTCGCTTGTCAATGACGGGAACGAAGATAAGCTCTCCGCAATGACGGCGGACTGTGTGTGCATTACTTCGAAGGGCCGCCCAGTCAAGCCGAAAACACTCGGTCAAAAAAAATATATCGAAGCCATCCGTGATAACACTATTGTTCTGGGCATAGGTCCTGCTGGAACGGGTAAAACCTATCTCGCCGTTGCTATGGCGGTGACAGCCTTCAGAGCCAAGGAGGTTAACCGAATAATACTAACACGGCCTGCGGTTGAAGCGGGAGAAAAGCTCGGCTTTCTGCCGGGTGACCTTCAGCACAAGGTTGACCCATACCTTCGCCCGCTCTATGACGCACTGTTTGATATGCTCGGAGCGGATAATTTTCAGAAGCATCAGGAGAGGGGAAATATTGAAGTTGCTCCTCTTGCCTATATGAGAGGGAGAACGCTCGACGACAGCTTTATTATACTTGACGAAGCGCAGAATACAACAATTGAGCAAATGAAAATGTTTTTGACAAGGCTCGGCTTTAATTCAAAAATGGTCGTCACGGGCGATATCACTCAGGTGGATTTGCCCGAAGGCAAACGCTCGGGGCTTGTCGATGCTATGAGAATCCTGAAGAATATAAATGCGATATCCACTGTTAGGTTTACGGAGAAGGATGTAGTTCGCCACAGATTGGTTCAGGATATTATCAAGGCCTATGAAAAAAACGAGGAGGTAAGAAGGCGTAATGGCAAATAAAATCAAGGTCGTAATTTCAAATGACCAAAAAGACATAACCATACCCACCGGGATAAGGCTTCTTATCCGCCGCTGCTGCACAGCAGTATTGCTACATGAAAATTTTGAAGATTCGGCAGAAATCAGCGTGCGTTTTGTGGATGAAGATGAAATCCATGCGCTCAACCTTCAGTACCGGAATGTCGATTCTTCAACGGATGTTCTTTCATTTCCGTTGGGAGAAAACGGAGTCTATGACATAAACCCTGACACGGGTGCCAAGTTGCTGGGCGATATTGTTATTTCTGTCCCTCGTGCTGTCGAACAGGCAGAAATGTATGGTCACTCGCTGCAGAGGGAAATAGCTTTTCTAACTGTTCATTCGCTGCTGCACCTGCTGGGCTACGACCATGTCAACGGAGGGCTCGAAAGCGTGCATATGCGTGAGAAGGAGGAGCAGGTGCTCACACAACTCGGTCTAAAACGCAATGCCAGCTATTATATGGAGGAAGAATAAATGAAGGCTCTCGCCAAAAGCTTTATCTACGCCTGGCAGGGTTTTCGGTACTGCATAAAATACGAGAGAAATATGAGAATACATTTTGTAATTATGGTGTATATGTATTCCTTTCTGTTTGCCTATGATTTCTTTGAACTGACGAGGGTTGAAATCTCAATTATTTTTATTGCAAACACAATAGTATTTATGGGCGAGCTTATTAATACTGCGGTGGAGAGCACAATAAACCTTGTTGAAAAAAGATATAATAAATTTGCAAAAATTGCAAAAGACACTGCTGCTGCGGCGGTTCTTGTAGGTGCTGTTTTCTCTGTTGCCGTTGGCATTGCTCTTCTCTGGCAGCCTGCCGCTTTCAGGGCGTTGTTCGAGTATTATAAGAATAATATCCTTATGCTTGTGGCTCTTATTGTCAGCATAGTCCTAAGTTGCGTTTTTATTCTTGCAGAGCCAAAAAGCGAAAAGAAACACATAACCAAAACGAAGGGTGAAAAATAAATGACCAGAACCGCTTTCATCGCAATTGTCGGCTGCCCGAATGTCGGCAAATCTTCAATTCTTAACCGCCTGCTCGGGCAAAAGGTTGCAATTGTTTCCAAAAAGCCGCAGACGACACGAACCAAAATAATGGGCGTGCTGACCAAGGGCGAAACTCAGCTTGTTTTTACGGACACTCCCGGTTTTCACAGGCCGAGGAACAAGCTCGGCGAAAAGATGATTAAGGCGGTTGCCGATAGCATATCCGGCGTTGATGCCTGTATGTTTGTTGTTGAGCCGGCAGGTGAGCTTCGCCCTGCGGAGCTTGAGCTTATTGCAAGGTTCAAAAAAGAAAAAATGCCCGTAGTTCTTGTTATCAACAAGGTCGATACCCTCGCCAAAAAGGAAATGCTTATGGAAAGGATACTTAGTCTTTCAAAGCTTTATGACTTTGAGGCGGTTGTGCCGACAAGTGCCGTCAAGGGCGACAATATTGACTCACTTTATGTCGAGCTTGAAAAGCTGGCATTTGAATCGGAGCATTTCTTCCCTGAGGACACTCTCACAGACCAGCCCGAAAGAGTTATTGCCGCCGAGATTATTCGTGAAAAGCTGTTAAGGCTCCTTGACAAGGAGGTTCCTCACGGGATTGCCGTTGGCATAGAAAAGATGAGCGAGCGTGAGGGCAGCGACATTATGGATATTGATGCGGTCATTTACTGCGAGCGTGAGAGCCATAAGGGAATAATAATAGGCAAGGGCGGAGAGATGCTTAAAATAGTCTCCACCCGCGCAAGGCAGGACATGGAGAGATTCTTTATGTGCAGGATTAACCTCCAATGCTGGGTGAAGGTCAAGGAGGATTGGAGAAACCGTGAAGGTATAATCCATAATTTCGGCCTTGATTGATTTGCACAAAAATATGATATATTTTTAGGCAGGTTAAAAATATTTACCTATTATAACTCGCCTGCCTCTCGTGGAAAATAAATATATAATTTTATACTTTTTCTCGGGGGTGCAGCATGGAAAACAGACAAGAAGCCTGGAATAAATTCACCGAAACCGGTAGAATATACGACTATCTTGAATTTTGCTCACTCTGCTCTAAGGAGGAAAGTCACCATGCACCTGAATACCGACGGTCTGGTGATAAAGGAAACGACAACAGGCGAGAATGACCGCCTTGTTACCGTTCTTACTCGTGACTATGGTCTTATCCGTGCTTTTGTAAAGGGTGCAAAAAAATTAAAAAGCAGCTTTCAGAGTTCCACTCAGCTTCTAAGCTTTTCCCGCTTTTCCATTTACAAAAGCAGGGAGGCATACATAATCGATGAGGCTGCGCCGATTGAAGTCTTTTTCAAGCTCAGGGAGGACATTACAAGGCTTGCCCTTGCTCAATATTTTTGTGAGCTTGCGGGGGAGCTTTCCCCTGAATCCGATTCAGCGGGGGACTTTCTGAGGCTCTTTTTAAATGCGCTTCACCTTCTTGCGGGCGGAAAACGGCCTCAACCGCTGATTAAGGCTGTAACTGAGCTGCGGCTCGCCTCCCTTGCCGGTTATATGCCGAGCCTGGTTGCCTGCAATGAGTGCGGCAAATATGAGGATACAACGATGTATTTTGACCTGCAAAGCGGCCTGCTCCATTACTCCGAATGTGCAAAGGGCGCAACGCCCTTGGGCATGGGGCTAATTACCGCAATGCGGCATATAGTTTTCAGCGAATTCGACCGTATTTTCAGCTTTAACCTTCCTGACAAAAGCTTGAATATTCTTTCAAAAATAACAGAGCAGTATCTTACCGTTCAGGTGGGGAGAACCTTCAAAACTCTGGATTTTTATAAACAAATGATTTGATTATCGGGGAAGTTTTATGAGCATAAACAATAACAGACACTTCAAGACTCTAGAGCTTGATAAAATACTTGAACGCCTTGGTGAATACACCTCATGTGAGGATGCCAGAAGGGCAGCGGACGAGCTCGAGCCGCAGACCTCGCTTGAAACGGCTAAGGCTCTCATGAACCAGACAAGGGATGCTCATATGCTCCTTGCCCGTTTCGGCGGACCATCTTTCGGAGGGCTTAAAAATATCAGCAATTCATTGAGGAGAGCAGATGCGGGCAGTGTGCTTTCAATGCGCGAACTCCTTGACATTGCAGCAGTGCTTAGAGTCATCAGAGGGCTTGAACAGTGGCGCAGCACAAATGCGGGAGTTGAAACAATCCTTGATGTCTTTTTCGGCTCCCTTTCACCAAACAAATTCCTGGAGGATACAATAAACAATGCAATAATGTCCGAGGATGAAATGTCGGACAATGCGTCCCCTGCCCTATATGATATCAGGCGAAAAATCAGGGTTCAGGAGTCCCGGGTGCGTGAACAGCTCGATAAGCTCACACATTCCCAGAAATATTCAAAATTCCTGCAGGAGAGTATAATTACCATGCGCAACGGGCGATTTGTTGTGCCTGTCAAAAACGAACACAGGAATGAAGTGCCCGGACTTGTGCATGACACCTCCTCGAGCGGAGCCACGATTTTTATAGAGCCAATGCCGGTAGTTGAGGCAAACAATGAAATCAAGGTTCTCCAGAGCAAGGAGAGGGAGGAAATTGAGAGAATTCTTTTTGAGATTTCGGCAACTGCGGGCAGCTTTGCTGACAATATTATTGCAAGCTACGAATGTGCGGTTGAATTGAATGTGATTTTTGCCAAGGCACACCTTGCCTACAGCATGAATGCAAGCGTGCCCGAACTGAATAACAGGGGAATTATAAACCTGCGTGCCGCCCGTCATCCGCTTATTGATAAAAAGAGTGTTGTTTGCGTTGATATTTCGCTGGGTGAGGATTTTGATACTCTTGTCATAACCGGGCCCAATACGGGAGGAAAAACGGTTTCAATAAAAACCATCGGCCTTTTGACGCTCATGGCAATGTGCGGGCTGATGATACCCGTCAATGACCAAAGCAGTGTTTCGGTTTTTGAGAATATACTTGCAGATATCGGCGACGAGCAATCTATTGAGCAATCACTTTCGACATTTTCCTCCCATATTACGAATATCATAGATATTATTGAGCAGGCAAATAGCAGAAGCCTTGTTCTCTTCGACGAGCTGGGTGCCGGCACCGACCTTGTGGAGGGATCCGCCCTTGCAATGTCCGTACTCGAAACACTCAACAAAAAGGGTGCAAAAATAGCCGCAACAACGCACTATGCCGAGCTCAAGGCATATGCGCTTGAAACGGACAGAGTCGAAAACGGCTGCTGCGAATTCGATGTTAAAACACTCAGGCCGACATACAGGCTGCTTATCGGTGTGCCCGGGCGTTCGAACGCTTTTGCAATTTCCGAAAGGCTCGGGATGGACAGCCAAACAGTCAATAGGGCAAGAGAACTGGTCAGCATGGAGAACATCCGTTTTGAGGATGTTGTTGATAAGCTGGAGGCTAACAGGCTGGAGCTTGAAAAGTCACGCAATGAAGCGCAGGAGCTCAAAGGGCAGGTCATCTCCGAGCTTGAAAAGGCAAAGGAGTTGCGAAGTGCTGCACAGGCAGTGCGTGACAAAGAGCTTGAAAATGCAAAATCGCAAGCTCTGAGGATTACAGAACAGGCGAAGCGTGAGGCCTATAACCTTATGCAGGAGCTTGACAAGCTCAAAAAGGAAAGGGATAAAACAAAGGATGCAGCTGAGCTTGCAAGAAGGGCAAGGGCAACCATCAAGCATTCCATTGAGGCCATAGACGCAGCCTCCGACCCTGTTGTGGAGTGCATCGAGAGCGATGACGAATATGTCCTGCCCCGCCCCTTAATAATAGGTGACAATGTGATAATTGGCGAATTGGGCAGGCAGGCAACAGTGCTTTCGCTGCCTGATAAAAATGAAATGGTTGAGGTTCAGGCGGGAGTTCTCAAAACCAGGGTGAAGCTGCAAGGGCTAAGGCTCATTGAAGGCTCATCAAATAAAAAACAGACCGACAAAAAAAGAAATGTGAGCACTGTCGAAAGCCGCCTGAATATGAATGTACAAACGAAACTCGACCTGAGGGGGTTAATGGTTGAAGAGTGCCTGCTTGAGCTTGACAGATTCATTGATTCCTCCCTGAGAAGCGGGCTCAATGAATTCACCATCGTTCACGGAAAGGGTACGGGAGCGTTGCGCGCGGCAGTGCAAAAATATTTAAAGGGCTGCCCGTATGTCAAAAGCTTCAGGCTCGGTGCCTTCGGCGAGGGCGAAAGCGGAGTCACCATTGTTCAATTAAAGTAAGAAATGCTTTAATAATATTAGGAGGATTACACAATGAAAAGACGCACACTAAAAGCAGTCAGCCTGCTGCTTTCATTTAGCCTGATTTGCCCATTGACTTTCATATCATCCGCAGTATACTCACTAGCCGATACTCAGGGTTCAAAGGATTACACCATCATCTCGCCATATGAAGATATAAACTGGGACACTTGGGGAACCTACAAAACAAATTTACATACTCACTCAAAGGCAAGCGACGGAAAATTCGAAATCCCCGAAATGGTTGAAGTAAACTATGCACAGTGCTTAGATGTGCTTGCCATGACCGACCACTGCGTAGTCCATCAGGGCTGCAATAAGGACCCTGAGCCGGTGCCGATTATTAGCTACTATGCAATATTAAAAAAGCCTAAAATCCTATCTCAGGAGCGTTATCAACAAATCAC
>JAAZFZ010000234.1 GCA_012511485.1 Clostridiales bacterium
AAAAAGGAACAATCTTTATTCTATCTTAACACAAAAAAGATAATATTTTTAATTATTTAAATGAAATATTGATTTTAAATCTTAATATTACTTAAAAGTTTTTATAGTTTGAGGTTTTAGTTTTCTTAAGGCATCGGTTGAATATTTTTAATAAACGGAGTATAATGTCGCTTAGTACTATCAAATAGGAGAAATCAGGTTGAAAGAGAAATTGTTTGAAATGCATGTGCATACAAGTGAAGTCAGCACCTGTGCAGTATTGAAAGCAGAGGAAGTGATGAAAAAATACAGTTTGGCCGGATATAATGGCCTTGTATTAACAGACCATATGAATCAGAGAACCTTCAAAGATTTATCTTTAACTGACTGGCATGATTTAGTTGACTACTACCTTAGGGGTTACAGGATAATGAAATCAATAAAAATTCCCGATTTCACAGTTCTTCTCGGAATGGAAATTACATTTAATGATTATTTAAACGATTATCTTGTTTATGGGTTGGAAGAGGATTTTCTCTACAACAACAGTAATCTAATGGAAATCGACATCCGAGAATTCCGAAAGCTTGCGGATAAGAATAATCTTATGATTTTTCAAGCACACCCTTTCAGAGTTGATACGGTAATCACTGAGCCATATCTTTTGGACGGTATTGAAGTATATAATGGAAATTCCAGCCACAATTCAAACAATGATATTGCTGATTTATGGGCAGAAAAATATGGTTTGAGGAAAATTTCGGGCTCTGATTTTCACCATTTCTGGGGTATGGCACCGGGGGGCGTTAAATTCGAAGATGAAATAAAGAATAATAATGACCTCATTCAAGCTTTAAAACACAACAGATTCAAGTTAAAATAAGTGAATTCATTATTGAGCAAATTATATTAAAAGCCTGAAAAACGGAGAAAATCGGAGCTTGCGTACTCTAAATTAAATTTGATGAAAAAATCTCTTGACAGAAGCTGAAGCGTATGTTAACATATGCAGGCACGAAAAAAATATCGGAGGTAATACTATGTCAACCTATATGCCTAAGGCGGGCGACATTGTCCGCAAGTGGTATGTGCTTGATGCAACTGACAAGCCTCTGGGCAGAGTGGCAACCGAGGCTGCAACTCTCCTGCGCGGCAAGCATAAGCCAACATTTACTCCGCATGCCGATTGCGGCGACCATGTTATCATCATTAATGCAGAAAAAGTCGTCCTCACAGGCAAGAAGCTTGAACAAAAAACTTATTATCATCACACAGGCTATATCGGTCACCTTAAAGAGGTTAAATATTCAACATTAATGAAAACCAGGCCCGAATTTGCTGTTGAACTCGCTGTTAAGGGTATGCTGCCTGACACAGTTATCGGCCGCAAATCTATGACAAGACTGCGTGTTTTCAAGGGTGCTGAACACAATCATGTTGCTCAGAAACCTGAAAACTGGTCATTTTAAGAAGGGAGGCAATTAAACAATGTACGATTCAAATCCTTATTTTTACGGTACAGGCCGCAGAAAAAAGTCAGTGGCCAGAGTTCGTGTCTATAACGGCACAGGCAAAATAACGATAAACGGCAGAGACATTGACGATTATTTCGGCCTTGAAACACTTAAGCTCATTGTTCGCCAGCCTCTCGTTTTAACAGGCAATGAAAACAAGTTTGATATCGTTTGCCGTGTTGGCGGTGGCGGTGTTACAGGTCAGGCAGGCGCTATTCGCCACGGCCTTTCCCGTGCTCTGCTTCAGGTTGATGAAGAGCTTCGCCAACAGTTAAAGAAGGCAGGCTTCCTGACCAGAGACCCGAGAATGAAAGAGAGAAAGAAATACGGCCTCAAAGGTGCGCGCCGTGCTCCCCAGTTCTCGAAGAGATAAAGAAACCAATATGTCATTATTCAAAAATCCCTGCAAACACTTTGTTTGCGGGGGTTTTTCCTTATCATTTCCTTAAAATTTGCTTTGCGGGGTTTATCTCAATATAAACAAATTATTAATATATAATATATGCAGTTGTTACGGAATTTTAATCATTTGTAACCATTTGTAACTTTTTAGGTTTTGCACAAAAGAAACGAGCAGATTTTAATAAAATGCGATTTTTGTTTATAAAAACACACTTTTATCTTTCTTTTCTACAAATATTCCCTTTTGCCTTTGTGCATATTACACAAAGACAATGCATACTCATAATTTGACAAATGAAAATGACGACAATATAATCGTTAATGTCACAGTCGAGAACTAGGTGTGAAATAAATTATTTCAAAAATTATCTCACCAAAAGGAGTATACTGATGATAAAATCGATTAATTTCGTCAAGCAACGAAAAACGCAATTGGGTATTATTGCTGCTATCATAGTTTTAACCTGCGCTATCACTTTTACGGCATTTGCAGCCTCAACAAAAGTTGTGGATATTTATCATGATGATACTGTTACGCAAGTCAGAACCCTTAAATCAGACCCCGCTGAAATTATTACACAGTCAGATATTTCACTGGGGAAGGATGATTTCATTGACCTCTCGGCATTTTCAAGTGATAAAAGTGCCATCAGAATTTACCGTGCATGCAGGGTAAGCTTGAATGACGATGGTAAAATATCCGATATCATCGCTGTAAAAGATGTTGAAAAAACCTTTGAAAAAAATAATGTTAAGTTAAGAGCCTATGATACTGTTAACTGTAAGCTAAGTGACAAAGTATATGACGGAATGAAGATTTCCATAGAGCGTGCCTTTAGCGTAACTTTGAGAGCTGACGGCAATGAAAATGAATTGGAAATGGCTCCTGGCACTACTGTTGCCGATGCTGTCCAACGGGCCGGAATCACTCTTTCCGACGATGACGAGGTGGTTCCAAATCTAAATACACCCCTTGAAAAGGGAATTTTAATTGAAGTTTTAAGGGTTCAATACAAAGAACGAACAGAAAATGAAATCATTGAATATAATACAGTTACAAAAAAGAGCGATAAGCTTTTTATGGGTGAAACAAAAGTCACGCAAAACGGCAGAAACGGTGAAAATAGAGTTGTTTATACCGATAAATATGTTAACGGCGAGCTTGACAGTTCAAAGGTGAAAACTCAGACAGTTTTGAAAAAGCCTGTTGACAAAATTAAAGTTGTGGGCACTCATAAAAAGGTTGTTTTAAAAAGCGGATTGACACCTATTTCAACACTTAAAATGCCCTCGGATATTAAAATTAACAGCAATGGCGTGCCTTCAAGCTATAAAAAAGCTGTAACGGCGACTGCCTTTGCCTATTCCGGCGGCGGCAACACTGCAAGCGGCCGAAAGGCCCGACCAGGACATATTGCCGTTAATCCCAAACAATTCCCTTACGGAACAGAGTTATGGATTGTCTCTGCTGACGGAAAATATGTTTACGGATATTCAATAGCTGCTGATACAGGTTCGTTTATTTACAGTTATGACAACGCAGTGGATCTCTATATGAATTCCAACTCACAGTGCAATGCTTGGGGACGCAGAGAAGTAGTAATATATGTTCTGTAAAACTAGATATAACTTCACGCAGCAGTTCTGAACTGCTGCGTTGTTGTATCCTTATTTTTTGTTGACTTTTATTCTGCCGAATAATATAATTACAATACATTATTTAATTTTTTCCAACAAGGTGCATTAAATGAACATTAAAAAAACTGTATTTTTATCTGCCTTCACTGCCGCTCTCGGGTATGCAGCGGCAGGTATTTACAAGGTCGCCTCAATAAAAGCTATGCCAATGCATTCCCCTTCCGATGAAGACGGGGGTTTAATTCATGTGCTGCTTTTATGCTTTGAGAATCCTGAATTTGCAGTCAGCAATAACATAGTTGTTAATAATAATTATATTATCCGTGCAATGGCAGCGGCAAAAAAATACATTGACGGTAGATTTGATTGCATGGATTTCAGAATGCAAACCTTATTAAGGCTCGCATATTTATATTCAGAGAGAATAAAAGCAATTTCGCCTCAAGGCTGGGAGCTGTTGGAGCAGACCTTTCTCAATGCCAAGTTCTGGATGACCGAACCAGGTAACGACTCGGCGTGCTATTGGTCTGAAAATCATCAGCTTCTTTTTGCCTGTGCAGAGTTTTTAGCAGGTCAACTGTGGCAGGACAAGGTGTTTTCAAACGATGGTGCCTTAGGCATTGAGCATATGCACCGTGCAGAAAAAAGAATTGAAAGCTGGGCACAACAGAGGTTCTATTACGGCTATTCGGAATTCAATTCAAATAATTATTACCTTTTTGATGCTGCACCTGCCTCTAATTTCATTCAGTTTGCACAAGGGTGCGCCAAGCTTAAGGAGCGCATGAAAATCTGCCTTGACCTTTTGCTCTATGACATTGCAAGCGGCATTTTTGATTTTGGATTCACTGTGCCGACGGGCAGAGCTTACTCCTATAACCTAGCAGGCGGCAAATGCGACAGAATTCGTGGATTGACGGATTTTATTTGGAATCTAAACAATAATCATATGTCTTCAACTCAAAGTATGCTTGTAAATATTGTTTCCATGTTAAGGGGAAAAGATAAAAACGGGGAGCCTTTTTATGAGGTTCCCCCTGTTATTATTGAAATCGGAAGGGATAGTGCCGATAGAATTATTAAGTCCTCGACAAGCATGGACATAAATGAGCTTGTCAAAAAGGGCCTTGTCGGGCATGAAGATGATCAAGTCATGTGTCAGTTAAGTATTGAGGCTTTTACAAATCCTCAAGTAATTTACGACACATTTACTTATTTCAATAAGAATGGGCTTTTTACCAACAAATTGGTCAATTATTTCAGTTGTCTCGATTTAAAAATGTTCAACAGTAAAAGGGTAATGACTGCAATTAGCAAAAAACTCAACCCGATGCCCAACGGCATAGCAATGCAAAGAGTGAATCTCTATAAATACCGCACAGCTTATAGCATGCTTGCGAGCGTGCATAAATACTATCCGGGGATGTTCGGTGCGCAGCAGTTCCTCTCATGCGCCAATTTCGGTGGTAACTCCATTATTTTCACAAATCACCCCGCAAGAGATACAGACAAAGGGAATACTCAGGTCATACCCGGCTACTGGGCAGGCTTTGGCAGGGCACCACATATCGCGCAGGAAAAAAATATTCAGATAATGCTCTATGATATTCCTAAAATAAGCGGATTTCTTGAGCTTTACATGGTTCCCCAATATACACATACATATCTTCCAGAGGCTTTTTTTGATGAGGTTTGCATTAATCACAACTATGCATTTGCCAGAAAGGGCGGTGCATACTGTGCCATGATTGGCTCAGGCAGGCTCAGTTATCTTGAATTTGATG
>JAAZFZ010000235.1 GCA_012511485.1 Clostridiales bacterium
AAAATACCCGCCTGCATCAAAAGCTCTCTGTCAAGGGAATCGACCATGCCGTCATGGTTGGCATCTGCCGCCGCAAGTGATGAGTCAGAAAACGAAGAAGGCTCGATTGCTGCCGAAACGAGCAGGTCCGCAAACAGAGCGTCGCAGGCATTGGCATATCCGTCGCCGTCAATGTCGCCGTAGATGAGAAGGGTATAGGTTTCCGTCAGAACATCGTCGACATAGATATTAACGGTTGAGCCTGTGCCAAGCTTACCATTACTATTGCAGGCGGTAACGGTTGCTGTGGCACCGCCAAGGAGCTCAAGATATGAGGTCATAAGAGCCTCCTGTGTCAGCCCTTCTTCCAGACCGGCAATTAAAAGGCCGTCCCTGTCAAAAAGCGTTGAGCTACCTTCAACCTGCTTTATGTGGTAACGCAGCGTCAGGTTATGGTAGACAGTGAGGATAGCGTCGGATGCGGCATCAATAATCCACTGCTGGGATTTGTCGAGGAACGGGTCAACATTCAGGCCGGCCGTTATTGCATTATTAAAGGCCGCAATAGATTCAGGCGTGTAATACTCATCGGGGTATTCAGACTCGAGCTGGAGCAGAATGGTCAGCTCAGTGTAGTCAACATCCACACAGTCAAGCGAAAGCGCGGGATATACAAAGGTTTTATAACCGTTGCCCGAAAAGTCACCCGAGGGGGTATGAGATTCACTGAACATTCTGCCTCCGAGGTAGATGGCATAAGTGGTTTGCCCGACAAGGAAGAAGTCATAGTAAATAAGAAGATAAGTATCATTAGTCTGGTCATCCCATGCGCAGTCAACGGCATACCAGTTACCGTCCTCCATAAGTATGTAGTTCCAGTAGTGAACTGTTCTGCCGTAGTCAGTAAGCCTGGTTCCGTTTACAACAACTGCCGGAACATCATAGTAATCGCAAATGAGCTTAAATGCCTTGGAATAGCCTGTAGACGAAGCGGTCATATAGAGCAGTGCGCCGGTTGCTTCATTGGCACAGTCCGAATAAATGTCATAGGTAACCGTCAGTGCAAGCGTGTCGTGAATAGACTGGGCTATCTGATACCGTGATGTGCCGGTTATCGGGAAGTTTGCAACAGCATCCTCAAGCTGCTGCCTGACCGCAGGCACATTGCCCTCATATGCCTCAAGAGTCACAAGCGTAAAGGTTAATCTGATAACCGAAATTACAAAGGTGTTTTCGTCAATATCAAGCCTTCTGCCGCTGCAGACGGTGCCGCCTGCGCCGAACTTCAGCCAGAAAATTTCCGGGCAGTCCTTTTGAAAAGCCTCAATTGCCACCATGAAATTCCTCTGAACAAGAGCATCGAACTGAGCCTTTTCAGCCGCAGGGAGCGGGTAGGTTGTTGCGTCAAAGGTTATATCACCCGGCAAGTCAACCAAAAGTGTTGTTTCTGTTCCCGTAAGGGATTTGAATGAATTGTAAATTGCCCGCTGGGAATCATTTTCAAGCTGCTCATAGAAGTTAACGCCCGTTTCTGTGCCCGAAAAGCTCATAATTGTTTTATTATTATCTTCAGCTTGAGATTGAATCGGTGTATACTCGGCACAGGTCGTTCTGATAGAATTCGATTCGTCAACAACATTCCCTGAGCCGGCATAAACGCCAACCGGCATAGCCGAAAATAAAAGCAAAAATGTCAGAATTATCGCCAACGCTTTTTTTAGCAAAAGAAACACCCCTTAAATGGAAGTTTAAGGAAAACAGATTCATTTACAGTATAGCATAACAGAAAAAGAATGGCAATAAAATTAAAATTTTACCTAAAAAGCGGTTGAAATTATTTTAACTGCTTGCAATTATGCTCAAAGCAATTGCCACAACTCCCAACAGCATAACAATTGCCATAATAAGCGCAACAATGCGTATCATCTTTTCTCTTTTCAAGCCAAGCTCACCTCACGAAATTCCCATCAATTCTTTCATATCCGCTCCCATTGCACACGCAAGCTCTTCGGCTTGCTCTCTGCCCCTGGCAACAGCAGTAATATAGACCTTGATTTTAGGCTCCGTACCCGACGGGCGGACTATTACAGCGCTGCCTCCCGGCAAATTATATGACAGCACATTCGAGCAAGGCAGATTAATATTTTTTCTGCTGCCTGTCCTCGTGTTCCGGGTATAGCCCTCAAGATAGTCCGAAACGGTGAGCACCTCCATGCCCGCAATTTTCTTAGGAGCATTTGCACGAAGGGAGCCCATAATATCCTTCATTTTCTGCATTCCGCTTGCACCCTCGAATGAAAAGTTAAGAAGGTCGGCAAGATACATTCCGTATTCCTCATAAATGCCCTGCATAACCTCAACAAGAGTTTTGCCAATGGATTTATAATATGCTGCCATTTCACAAATAAGCATTGATGCGACAACGGCATCCTTGTCACGGGCATGAATACCCGCAAGGTAGCCGTAGCTCTCCTCCATGCCGATAACAAAGCGGCTTTCCTCACCCGACTTTTCAAGCTTTGTAATAAGCTCGCCGATATATTTGAAGCCCGTCAGCAGGTCAACAACCTCGCAGCCGTATTTTGAGGCAATTTCAGTCACAAGCGGAGTGGTGACAAAGGACTTGACCACAATGGGGTTTTTTGGCATTGTACCTTGAGCCGTTTTGGAGGAAAGGATATATTCGGTGAGAAGTGCGCCTACCTCGTTGCCGCTCAGGAGCTTGTATTCGCCTTTATCAAGGGCTGCAATTCATACCCTGTCACAGTCCGGGTCGGTTGCAAGAAGAAGGTCTGCCTTTTCCTTCTCGGTCATTTTAAGAGCGTACTCGAAGGCCTGCCTGATTTCGGGATTAGGGTAGGGGCAGGTCGGGAAATTGCCGTCGGGCTTTTCCTGCTCGGGCACGACTGAAACATCCTTGAGCCCTATGCGCCTTAGCACCTCCCGCACGGGCTTGTTGCCTGCGCCGTTGAGGGGAGTATAGAAAACCTTTAGCACGCTTTTTTTGCAGATGCCGGGGTTTACCTGTTGAGCGAGCACTCTTTGATAGAATTCCTCGATTAAACTGTCATCAATATAGCTAATTATGCCCTCGGCAACAGCTTT
>JAAZFZ010000236.1 GCA_012511485.1 Clostridiales bacterium
CCGATAAGGCCGAGCACCGTCTGTTGGCAACCGTAGTTGACCTGAATACTGAGTCCCTGCCCCTTTAGCCAGCTTTCAAGGTTTTGCAGCTGCTCCTTATCGTGACCGTCTTTTAATATTACTATCATAGTTTTCCCTCCCCAAAAATAAAAGCTCCGCAGCGTTTCACTGCGGAGCCGAAAAGTTGTAAAATAACCTTAATTACTTACTACTAATCCCTGTTTTGCAGCGAAACACCATCAGCCCTGCTAAAGTAAAAACCTGCAAAGCCAAAAAAGCAATATTCAGCTGAGAAAAAACGAGAGTTCATAGTAACACCTTCAATATTTTGGTTAATTATTGCACAAAACCCTACTATTGTCAACACTTTTTCATCTTATAATTTTTACCCGGAACAAATATATATTGTCTTTTTAATGATATTTTATTATAATGAATCGGTAAAGGTGATGAAAAAATGAAAAAAACCACTGTTCTCAGACAAAGGCTTACTAAAAACAAGCACTTCAATCTTTTGTATTGCAGGTATTCGTATGCTGTGAGCAAAATAAGATATAAGAAATACACACATGAAGAGTCTGCTCAAAAGGTGTTTTATCGTTCAAACGGCAAAACGCTCAACCTTCAAAGCCCGCAGACCTTTAATGAAAAGCTGTGGTATTTAAAAATCCATTACAAGAACCCGTTGATGACAAAATGCTCTGATAAATATCTTGCACGTGAATATGTTAAGGAATGCGGGCTTTCGCATATTCTCAATGATATATACGGTGTTTTTGAGGATGCAAGAATTGTGGATTTTGATAAGCTGCCCGATGAGGTTTTCTTTAAATGCAACCATAACTCAGGTGCAAATATGATTTACAGAAAAAGCGAAGGCTTTGATAAAAGGTTTTTTAGAAAAAAATTCAACTGCCTGCTCAGGCAGAATTACTTCTACTCTACAAGGGAATGGAACTACAAGAACATAAAGCCTTTGATTATTGCCGAAAAGTTACTCAACCTTGACGGGCTGCTTGACTACAGATTCCTCTGCTTTAACGGCAAGGTCGCATTGCTCATGCTGGACAGTGACACCTGCAGCCCTGACGGCACACACAATATTGGCGGTGCAAGAAATCTCTATGACCCGGATTTTAACAGAATACAGGCAAAGCTGGTCAGGGAGAATTATGATGACAGTCAAATTAAAAAACCCGAAAATTTTGAAACAATGAAGGAATATGCAGAGATTCTTTCTTCACCCTTCCCCTGCTGCAGGGTTGACTTTTACAATATTGATGGCAAAATAGTTTTCGGCGAAATGACCTTTTTCCACGGTGGTTGTGTGCAGGAATTTGAGCCGGATGAATATAACTATAAATACGGCTCGATGATTGACCTTTCAAAAATTGATTTTGAAAGCTTCAAGGGCAATTAGTTACCTGATTTCGGTATATTTCAACACACCGTTTATCCTCTCTGATTTCATTAAGCTTATTGCGTCAACCAATATTTCCTTTTGAGGCAGAATTGCATTTACTCTATCGGCAGAAAAGCCTTGCGCGGATATGAATCGGCGGGCAAGGGTTAAATGAGGCTTGAACTCCTTTTTATCAAAGTCTACCCCCTGCTCTGTTAAAGCTCTGCAAAGCTCAAGCCGCAGTGCTGTCAACTCCTGTGATTGTTTAAATGCAAGGTAGCAGATATCCCCATCTCTGCTTTTGAAAAAGCCCAGCTTATCAAACTCCAGCGAAAAAGGCTCAAATTGCACGGAATTCACAGCCCTAAGCGGAGCGTAATGTGAAGGATATTCACCAATGAAAGCAAGCGTCAGGTGATAATTCTCCCTGAGAGTGAAATTCCCCCTTTGGCTCATTTGTCTGAGAATATCTGTTATGTCATAGATGGCTTCTTTGATATTGCTGCTGAAATTTATTGCCGTAAACAGCCTCAAATAAATCACCCGCTTATATAAGATATTTTCGCTTAAATTCTGCAATAAATATATAATATGGACTTGTTTTTGTCAAATTATCATGGTTAAATAATAAGTGCTCGGTATTCAGGAATTTACAAACTAAGCTGTCTAACACTTGCCTTCTGAGCGGACCCTGTTCCGACGGGAGGTATTTTCTATACAAATTTTGTTTTTGCAGTTTTTTTCTTGTGATTGTTTTTTTATTCTGATATTATTTAATTGTCCTTGTGAGCATGATACCTTTTTCCTCTGCCACTTTTGACAGGTTAAGGGATGAAATGCGCTCACAACTCAGAGAGCAAAGGGCTACAAGAACAAACGCAATTCTTGAGAATATGGATAGGGAGTGCTTTTATTGAGTCATAGCGGCAAAAACTGGATGAGTGAGATTAATCCACGGCTAAAAATAACTCGGATAAATATACCTGGCTCACATAACAGTGCCGCCAAATATATTCCTCTGAGCTTCTTCGCACGGTGCCAGAGCCTTACCATTTTGGAACAGCTTGAAGCGGGAATCAGGTATCTTGATATCCGGCTCCGGCTCAACCAAGAGGGTTTTAATCTTGCGCACGGTTTTTTAAATTGCAAAAATAAAAAAAGCCCCTTTTCCGGTGAGCTTCAAATAGAATCGGTGTTGGGGCAATGCTATGCTTTTCTTGAGCGAAACCCCACTGAAACCGTTATGTTCTGCATAAAGGATGAGGGCGGGAATACGGGTAACGAGTTTTATAACAGGCTTTACAATGAATACATATCTCAAAATCCCGAAAAGTGGTATATCAAAAACACAATCCCCACACTCGGCGAGGTGCGCGGCAGGCTCATTCTTCTTCGCCGCTTTGTAGTGGATGAGAATAAATATTCGGATATGAACTGCGGGCTGAATTTAATTCTTTGGCCAGAACAGGGTCACGGGCAAGATAAGCCGGAATGCTTTGATATGCCTTTATTGAGCGAAAATGGCTTTGCCGGCTCTGTCAGGCTGCAGGACTGCTTCACGATTCCTCCAAAAAGGAAGTGGGAAAAAATCGCTAAACCTTTTATCGATAACGGGATAGATGATTCATCGCTCAACCTTAATCTTCTGAGCACAGCTTACCTTAGTATGCCGAAGATAAACTCAATGCTGATAAACGGATATTTTAAGAAATATCAATTTGAAAAGAGCAAAAAATACGGTGCTATTATTTTTGATTTTGCTTCAAATGAGCTGGCAGAGGCTGTTTATTTGACAAATGAATCAATGGATGAAACCAAAATATAGCTGAATTTTCAGTCGTAATTCGATTTTGAATTATCACCATATTTATTCTGTTCTTGTTATAACACAGAACCTGATAC
>JAAZFZ010000237.1 GCA_012511485.1 Clostridiales bacterium
GGATTGAATTTCACTGTATAGGTATTCGGAGCGAATACAGCGTGAACAGTTCCTCCGGCAGTGCCCATTGTAAACACAGCCTGATTCGGATTTGCACCGTTTGGCACAAGGTCTGAGGCTGGAATGCCGGTGAGTATGAACTCCGAGAAGGAATAACCCGTTGCAGCAGTTGCAACAACATCAACCGTTTCACCCTGCTGAAGAGTCCTTATGCCGGCAGGGCTTATTGCTCCTCCTGTTGAGGCTGTGAAATTGACTTCCTTGAGGAATTTTACAAAATATATTACTCCGTTAGTTGAAATCGGCACAGTGTAATTCGGTAAGGAGTAGACTACCTCCCCGTCGGAATTTTGGTATTGGGCAGTCCAGCCCGAGTCAGGTGTGCGGAAAATGTGAATGCCCCCCCACTGCGCGAAAGCTGTACAGAGCCGTTGGGATAAACATACATTACATTATTGCTTCCGAGGTCAAGCGAGGTGTTGGAAGGCACTGATTTAATTAGCGCCCAGTTATTTGTCAATGAGTTTGTGCCGCTTTTTGCCCCGATAAATTTAACTTGATTGTTTGATATAACAGCGCTGTTCTTGACTACGCTTGTTGAGCCGGACGAAGTAACCGAGCCGATCAGCGCACCTGCAATCGGAGCGCTCAAGCTGCCGTTGAAGGTAACCTGGACATTATCTATGGTGCCGCCTTCAAGTATGCCAATGAAACCGGCAGAACCGGATGATGATGTGATAGAGCCACTGATATGGGTATTAAGGTTTTTAATCATTGCGCCCGAAGAAACCTTGCCGAAGATGCCGGCGCAGTTATTGTTGCTTATGCTCACGGAGGATGGCACGGTAATGGTCATCCCGTTGCCGTCATAATACCCTTTGAATTCGGAAATAAGTACATTGCCCATGCTGTTTGTCTGTTTTGAATACTCACCCTCGTCCGAAGCAGTATCTTCGCCGCTATCTATATTATTCAGCTGTGTGGGTGCAACGCTCCGGGGTGACGAGCTATCCGTTCCCTGTTCACCGTCAGGAGTCTGAGGTGAATCAGGGCGCCCCACTGTATCATTCACTTGTGACCCCGCAGCATTTACCTTGCCAATTCCAGTATCGACACACGCAAACATGGTTGACAGAATAGTAAATGCAAGGATGAAACTTAGAATTCTTTTAGACAGTTTCATATTATGCCTCCGTTTCAAATGCTGTAATATAAAAACACATACTCATCCTAGTATATTAGATTCATTCTGTATTTTACCGTTTTTGTAAAGAGATGTAAATAATTTTTCCTGCTTAATTAAAAATAAGTAAAATTGTGCAATAAAATTGCTTTTATTCGCAGTTTTTTTGTTTATTTGCACAAATATTTTACCACTTGATAAAAAAATCTGTTACGAAATAATAAAAGCTATACGAAAAAAAACTGTTGGTTTTTCGTAGCATTTTTACTTTAATTTTTCCTTAAAATATATTTAAGATATTAGTTAAGTTTTAATTTTAACTTTGAAGTGCAGTATATGCCGGCTCAAGCAGCGTAAAAAAGATTTTCAATATGTGAAGGGTCAATTTCATAAATGTATACCGACCGAAATGCGTCTTTTTTTCGGCCGGTATTCTCATATATAATCTAATTAAATTTTAAATGCGTATGTCTCGAATAATCCGCCTGAATTCTGCATCGGGAGGAAGACGGCATCATGCTGCACAAGCTCTTGCCCTGCAGCCTCTGTTATTAGCAACCTTTTTTTGACTAAAACCCGAATATCGATGCCAGTGCTTGAGCCAGTATGCCAAGCCATTTCCACGCCTTCTGTAAAAAGCTCATTGTTACAGTTAATTCTATGCTGTCCGAAACAGGGCTTGCGTCACTGCCCAGAACAGGGTTGCCCTTGTTGTCAATGACAGTTGCGGTTATCGTAATGGTGCCATTGCTGATGCCCGTGACAATTCCGTTTTCATCAACACTGGCTATTGAAGCATCAGAGGACTCCCATAAAATTCTATTGTCAAGAAAGCCTGCGGGTGATACCTGTGCCGAGAGCGCAATTGTTTGATTATAACGGACAGTTTTTGAGGGCGATGAAATACTGACGCTTTCAGCTTTTATTTCGGAATAAACGGCGTTTACGGTTATTCCGCCCGCAGCCAGTTCATAGCTCTCCCATGAGCCGACATAGCCCTGCTTTTTCGGCACTTCAGGCTCAATTATTGAGATGGTTTCACCCGTATATCTTATAGTAGCCACTGTTACCCCGTCAGCTACAAATTTCGCTTCATACTCAACGGGTTTGACTTCAACCTCAAATGATGCCGTTTTGCCAAGATAGCTTACTTCAACGCTCTTTGTGCCGGGTGAGCCGAAATCA
>JAAZFZ010000238.1 GCA_012511485.1 Clostridiales bacterium
GACACAAAGCTCGGTCCTGAAGATATAACCAGAGATATCCCGAATATCGGCGACGACGCTTTGAAGGATTTGGACGAAAGCGGAATTATTCGCATAGGTGCCGAGGTTCATTCGGGTGATATCCTTGTCGGAAAAGTGACGCCTAAGGGTGAAACTGAGCTGACGGCGGAAGAAAGGCTCCTTCGCGCAATATTTGGCGAAAAGGCAAAAGAGGTCAGGGATACTTCGCTCAGAGTCCCCCACGGTGAATACGGCATCGTTGTCAATGTTGAGGTGTTCACAAGGGAGAACAGCGAGGAGCTCTCCCCGGGTGTCAACAAGGTTGTCCGTTGCTACATCGCTCAGAAGCGCAAGCTCTCTGTAGGCGATAAAATGGCCGGCCGCCACGGCAATAAGCGCGTCGTTTCACGCATTCTGCCCCAGGAGGATATGCCCTTCCTGCCCGACGGCACTCCGCTTGACATAGTTCTCAACCCTCTGGGAGTTCCCTCCCGTATGAATATCGGCCAGGTGCTCGAGGTCAACCTCGGCTTTGCGGCAAAGCATCTCGGCTATAAAATCATGACACCCGTCTTTGACGGCGCACAAGAGAGTGATATCAAAGAAGCTCTCAAATCCGCCGGATTGAGTGAGGACGGAAAATCTATTCTCATTGACGGCAGAACAGGACGCCGTTTCGATAACACCGTAACAGTCGGCATAATGTACTTTCTAAAGCTTCTGCATCTTGTTGACGATAAAATCCATGCCAGAAGCACAGGCCCGTATTCACTCGTTACCCAGCAGCCTCTGGGCGGCAAGGCTCAGTTCGGCGGGCAGCGTTTCGGTGAAATGGAGGTTTGGGCACTCGAAGCTTATGGTGCAGCCTATACACTGCAGGAAATCCTCACCGTAAAGTCCGATGATGTTGTCGGCCGTGTCAAGACATATGAAGCAATCATCAAGGGCAAAAATATTCCTAAGCCCGGCATACCTGAATCATTTAAGGTTCTCATTAAGGAGCTGCAGTCACTTTGCCTTGATGTTTATGTTCTTGACGCCGAAGGTGCTGAAATCGACCTTAAACAGAGTTTTGAGAGCGAGGAAATCGGTCTTGCTCCGGATGAAAAGGCATTCACAAGCATTAATGATGCTCAGGGTGCCGCAGGCTTCACACTCGAGGATGAGAAAGGTAACCTGATTTCACCTGATGAAGATGATGAATCTATTGGTGACAATTTCGAAGAGCTTGACGACAGTGACCTTATTGAAGAAAAAGATGAAGTGGAAGAAGATGAGGAAGACGAAGCAGAAGAAAATGAAAAAGAAGATGAAGACTTTGAGGCGGAGCTCGATGATGGAGATTCTGACAGTGACGACCTAGAGTAAGGGCTGTTGATGAAGAATTCGTCAAATAATTGAAAAAGGGGCACATAAATGGAAAACAATACCTTTGAATCAATTAAAATCGGTCTGGCCTCTCCGGAAAAAATCAGGGATTGGTCCTGCGGTGAGGTAAAAAAGCCCGAAACAATAAATTACCGCACACTCAAGCCCGAAAAGGACGGCCTTTTCTGTGAAAGGATTTTTGGACCGACCAAGGACTGGGAGTGCCACTGCGGAAAATATAAGCGTATGCGTTACAAGGATAAGGTCTGCGAGCGCTGCGGAGTTAAAATTACAAAGGCGAAGGTTCGCCGTGAGCGTATGGGTCACATTGAGCTGGCAGCTCCCGTTTCCCATATCTGGTATTTTAAAGGCATTCCTTCCAGAATGAGCCTTATGCTTGATGTTTCACCTCGTAGCCTTGAAAATGTACTGTACTTCTCGAAGTATATAGTCATAGACCCGGGTGATACGCCGCTTGAAAAGAACCAGACGCTTGACGAAAAGGACTATCTCGAGTTCCGTGAACGCTATGAGGATGACTTCAAGGCGGGTATGGGAGCGGAGGCGGTCAAGGAACTCCTTATGGCCATCGACATAGACGCTCTTTCAAAGGAGCTTCGTGAGGCGCTTGAAACGGCTGTAGGTCAAAAGAAGGCAAAAATCCTCAAGAGGCTTGAGGTTGTTGAAGCCTTCCGCATTTCCGGCAATAGGCCGGAGTGGATGATTCTTGATGTCATTCCCGTAATTCCTCCTGAGCTAAGACCTATGGTTCAGCTTGACGGCGGTCGTTTTGCGACATCCGACCTTAATGATTTATACAGAAGAGTAATAAACAGAAATAACAGACTTAAAAAGCTGCTTGAACTCGGAGCTCCCGAAATAATTATCAGGAACGAAAAGAGGATGCTGCAGGAGGCTGTCGATGCACTTGTTGACAACGGCAGGCGAGGCAGACCGGTAACAGGTCCGAACAACAGGGCTTTCAAATCTCTTTCCGATATGCTCAAGGGCAAGCAGGGCAGGTTCAGGCAGAACCTTCTGGGCAAGCGTGTTGACTATTCGGGGCGTTCCGTTATAGTTGTCGGCCCCGAGCTCATGCTCTATCAGTGCGGTCTTCCCAAGGAGATGGCTCTGGAGCTCTTCAAGCCATTCGTTATGAAGCGCTTGGTTGAAACCGAAATCGCAAACAATGTAAAATCCGCGCGCAAAATGGTTGAACGCTCTAATCCCGCTGTCTGGGATGCTCTTGAAGTTGTTATCAAGGACCATCCTGTCATGCTCAACCGTGCGCCGACCCTTCACAGGCTCGGTATTCAGGCGTTTGAGCCCGTCCTCGTTGAGGGCAGGGCAATAAAGCTTCACCCCCTTGTATGCACTGCTTTCAACGCCGACTTTGACGGCGACCAGATGGCTGTTCATGTTCCGCTATCCGCAGAGGCTCAGGCAGAAGCGCGCTTCCTCATGCTTGCTGCAAATAACCTGCTCAAGCCTTCAGACGGGCGTCCCGTAACCGTCCCCACACAGGATATGGTTCTCGGCTCATACTATCTTACCCTTATAAAGCCCGATGAAATAGGTGAGGGCAAGGTGTTCCGCAATGTGGAAGAGGCAATAATGGCATATGACGAGGGCGACCTCGGACTTCATGCTATGTGCAAAATCCGCATGACCAAGGAGATTAACGGCGAAAAGGTCACAAAGCTTTTGGAAACGACCCTTGGCCGTGTCATATTTAATGATCCCATTCCGCAGGATTTAGGATTTGTTGACCGCAGCAACCCCGAAAACGCCTTCAAGCTTGAGGCGGACTTCCTTGTCAACAAATCGATGCTCGGCAAGATTATCGACAGATGCATAAAAACCCACGGCACTGCTGTTGCCGCAAAGGTTCTTGACAGGATAAAGGCACAGGGCTACAGCTTTTCGACCCGAAGCGGTATTACGGTTGCAGTCGGTGATGCCACAATTCCTCCGCAGAAGGCGGAGCTCATTGCTCAGGCTGAAAAGCAGATTGACAGAATTAACGGTTATTACGAAGACGGCATAATTTCCGAAGAGGAGCGTTCCGAGCGCGTCATAGAAACCTGGGAGGAATGTACAAGGAAGGTTGCGGTTGAACTCAAGGCAAACTTTGACAGGTACAACCCAATAAACATGATGCTTGACTCCGGCGCCCGCGGCAACGACAGCCAGCTAAGGCAGCTTGCGGGTATGCGCGGACTTATCGCAAACACATCAGGTAAAACAATTGAGGTTCCCATTCGTTCAAATTACCGTGAAGGTCTTAATATTCTCGAATACTTCATTTCATCGCGCGGTGCCCGAAAAGGTCTTGCGGATACGGCTTTGCGTACTGCTGACTCCGGTTATCTTACAAGGCGTCTTGTCGATGTTTCTCAGGATATCATTATCCGTGAAGAGGACTGCCACTGCACTGAAGGCGTTGATGTCTATGACCTGTTTGACGGCAAGGGCAAAATTGTCTCTCTCACAGAGCGTCTTACAGGGCGTTTCCTCCTTGATAATTTGATTGACGCCGAAACAGGCGAGGTAATTATGCCCAAGGATACAATGCTCAAGGACAGTGACGCAGAGCGGGTTGCAGCTTATGCTTATGCTGCCAACGAAAAGGCGATTGCCAAGGGCGAGGTTTCTTCCAGGCATCTAGCAAAGGTAAAAATCCGTTCACTTCTTACCTGCCATGCTGAGCACGGCGTCTGCATCAAGTGTTACGGCTCAAACCTCGCAACAGGCCAGCCCGTTACGGTCGGGGAGGCTGTCGGTATTATTGCTGCACAGTCAATCGGCGAGCCCGGCACCCAGTTGACAATGAGAACCTTCCATACCGGCGGTACCAAGGACCAGTCCGATATTACGGAGGGTCTTCCCAGAATTGAAGAGCTGTTTGAAGCACGCAAGCCCAAGACACTTGCAATAATCAGTGAAATCGCAGGCGAGATTTCATTCAGAGAAATAAAGAGAAACAAGCATATCGTTGTTACAGGCAAAACCGAAGACGGGTTTGAAGAGAAAACCTACCTCATTCCTTACGGCTTCCGCATTAAGGTTAAAGAAGGGCAGATAGTTGAAAAGGGTGAAACTCTCACAGAGGGCGCCCGCAATCCGCACGATATTCTTGCTGTTCTCGGAGTTAATGCAGTTCATGATTATCTTATCCGTGAGGTTCAGAGAACCTACCGTATGC
>JAAZFZ010000028.1 GCA_012511485.1 Clostridiales bacterium
GTTATAGGAGGGATACTCTATTCTTTTGCCTAAATCAAAGGCAATGATATTTGCGCCCTCTTTTGCAAATGCAAGGGCAACACCTCTGCCCTGACCCTTTGCAGCACCTGTAATGAAAACAGTTTTATTTTGGAACTCCATTATTCTATCCTCCGAAATTTCAATATCCTATGAGATTTCCGTCAAGCTCAACCTGAAGTGCGCTGTTTATGAGATTTGTGGCTATCATAATAGCTCCGAAAGCAGTCAGGAGAACTATTTGCTCTTGAGTGAAAAGCTCTTTGAGCCGTGCAAAAACAGCGGGGTCAATATCATGCGGATTCGTAACAAGACCCCTGCCGTAGGATATGAGAAGCTCCTGTTTATCGGTGAAACTAAAGCAATTAAAATCAACATTTTCATCTCTGAGAATCTTTCTGAAAAATGTTGAGCATATAAGACAATCGTTTTCGCTTGAAATGGTATAGCAGAAGATATTAATTTCAAGAGGCGTCAGAAATTTTGCTGCCTCATCCCTGAGAGTGTACCACTCCATAAGGGCTTTGAATGCAGGCACGCTGTTGAGCAGGGTTTTTTTCATATTTGTTATTTTGCCTATTTTTTTGTGCTTATCATAAGCGTCACGAGCCTCGGGTGAAGCTGTTTGATAATCAACCATTGAAATGTATGCCATTTTTATCACCCTTATATTTCAAAGTCTTTTTGCTCCATCTTAGGTAGGGATTGCGCCCTCTGAGGTTTGCGCTTGAGAGGATTATATTTGAATTTGCGGCATGACGAGGTCAGGAGCATTACGCCGCGTTTAATGCACAGGATGCTTTCACCGTCCGGTGAAGGTCTGCCGAAAATGCAGTAGCTGCATGACGGCGGCAACTCTTTAACATTCAAAAGCTTTTTTTTCATCTTCTCACCTCAAACAATCATGTTAGCACATTTTTCTGTTCATATCAAGGTCTAAAATGAGCAGCGCACCCATAACAAGAATCCCCGCACATGCAGGCACATAGGGCGAAAAAGCGTGCGAAGCGGGCAGGTCCGTAGAAATAAAGGCGGGAACCTCACATGGGAAGACTCTGAAAAGCTCAAAGCTTATCAATGAAGCGAGGGCTCCGCTAGTTGCCCTTGCGGTCAAAAAGACAGACATCCGCAAGTCCACAGCTTTGACATATTCAAGCACCTGGCAGTGGACGCAAAGCCCCGACCAACCGACAATTCCCGTTATTACTGCAATATGCACACCTGAGGCAGCCGCTGCCGCACTGCCGGAGGTCACCTCAAACAAACATTTGAGGGGTACTGACAGCACCTCCAAGCCTTCGGGCAGAAGACTCAAAAGCGAGCAGGCACAGCAGAAAAGAATTATCCATGCGCAAACAGAAAGCATAGCGCCCGCGCCGTCCGCGACTGATTCAACAAGCGATTTTTGTATATTCATTGGCCCGAATACATGCGGTAAACTTTTATCCTCACCGTCGCAGGCTATGAAACGAGAAATAAAACCGATAAACAGAGAGGAAAGACTCAGGGATATAAACATAATAAAACCGGCCTTCCGGCTGCCGAGCATCATTGAGCCGATGGCTCCGATAACGAAAGCCGGTCCTGCATTGACGCAGAACATGAGCATTCGCTGCGCCGCACTGCGGCTGATTTCCCCATCTCTGTAGAGCTGTGCGGTCATTCTCGAGCCGACGGGAAAGCCGCCGATAAGCCCCATTATTATTGCCCCGCAGGCAGTTCCTGGGAGTCTGAAAATTTTTTTTGTCAAAGGGGCAAATATCCTGCCCAGCAAAGAGCATAGTCCCGATTTTATCAGAAAGGTGCTAAGCACCATAAACGGGAAAAGCGAGGGTATCACAACCTGACCGCACAGGTTCAGCCCGTCTTTAACTCCCTTTGAGGTCACCTGTGGCACAAATATCAGTGAAAAAAGCATGGCAAGAACCGCTATTACCGTAAAAATATATTTTCCCCTGATTATCAACAATTTTTTTAATTGCATAAACATCACCAAAACTATATGTATGCGGCATGACTGACAAAACTGCAGGAGTAGAGGTACTTTTTACTGTCCCATAAGCATAAGCTTTTCTGAAAGACAGTATTTTGATTAGAGGGAAGGGTTATGGCTCAAAAAAAGCGCTCGCGGTCAAGACCGCAGCCATCATATAAACGCACAGCAAAGGAAAAACTCAGTGAAGAGCTTGACCTTCCGCTTGCCTCAATGCCGGGTATGCCCAATATTGAGCTTGCCGGCAACCGGCAGGCGGTTGTGGAGGGTTGTAAAGGAGTTCTCGAATACAACGAAAATGCAATAAAGCTAAACCTCGGCAAGAGCATTGTCAAGTTTGTGGGCATCGGGCTTTCTATGACCTCGTTCAGGTTTGAGCAGGCGGTGATTTCGGGCAATATTCTCTCTGTTGAGTTTCTGTAAAGCGGATGGTGTGTAAATGTTTCTGTTTAGGTTTTTCAGGTGGCTTCTGGGATATGTCAGGTTTACCGCCGAGGGAGGCTTCCCCGAGCGGTTTATCAATCTATGCACAAACAACGGTATTGTAATCTGGAACATCAAGAGCTGCAGCGGGGTGCTTTATGCTAACACAAGCATTAACGGCTACAGAAATATCCGCCCTGTTGCCAAAAAATCCGGCATGAGGGTTAGAATATTCCGCCGTTACGGCCTGCCCTTTTTCCTTCATAAGTATCGCAAAAGGGTGGGGCTACTGCTGGGGCTTGCTGCCTTCCTTGCCATAATAACTCTTTTATCGGGCATGATATGGAATATTCGGGTCATAGGCAACGAAAAGGTCAGGGATGACATAATAATAAATGCCTTTGCGCAATCGGGTGTTTATGTGGGAGTGAGCAAAAAAAGCCTTGATTCTCAGCAGGTCGAAAAGGCAGCCTTAAACAAGCTTGACTCCCTGCTTTGGGTTTCTCTCAACATTGACGGCTGCACGGCAGTAATAGAGGTCAGGGAAAAGATTGATGCACCGCCTGTTGAGGATGACACATCCCCTTCAAATATAATTGCTGCGCAGGCGGGGCAGATTGTTGTGCTTGAGCCTTATGAGGGTACGGCAGTCGTGAATGTGGGCACGGCAGTCAACAAGGGCGATTTGATAATTGGCTCCGTAACCGAAAACAAGGACGGCACAGTTGACTTTCAGCACGCAAGAGGCTATGTTGTCGCTCGTATAGAACAAAAAATTGAGGCAAAACAAAGCTCTGCAGAAAAGTCAGCCGTATATTCGGGTGTCAGAAAGCACTTTACCCTTCACTTTTTCGGAGTCAATATTCCCATTGGTCCGTGCATTGAGCCAAAGGAAAAATATGAGGTTTATGACAGCAAAACATGGCTCGAAATTCAGGGGATAAAGCTGCCCCTGAGCGTGACAAGGCGGCATTTCCTCATTTATGATGAGAAGGACAGGCAAATGTCAGCAGAACAGGCTCAGCTTCGGGTAACGGAAAGCTTTATAAATGAAGCCTCTGCTAAACTCAAGGCAGCCAAGCTGCTAAATGAGAGCATTGAGCTCTTAAAGACGGATAAGAGCGTTGCGGTAGCAGGGCATTTTGTCTGCAACAAAAACATAGGGCTTGAAAAGCCGCTGCAGGTAGAAAAGGGCGGCTGACAATAATAAATAATAAAGCAGGAGCGGGGGATAAATCTCCTCCGCTCCTTCATTTATTTCATTATTATTCCATGCCACTGCCAATACATTTTATTCTTCAATCCCGATATGCGTATTTTTTTCAGCTTTATTAAACATGGAATTGAATCCTATATTGACACTTACCCCAAGGTGTGTAATAATGAAAAGCGAGTTTGGAAGATTTGTGTAGAATTTAGAGTTTTGGGAAGGATGTAATGCCGGCTTGATAAAAAACTTTCAAAATGTCAAAGAGATGAATAATGTATGTGTTCCGGCGAGGTTCCCGCTTGATAATGCGGCAACTATTTATCCCGCTTGCAGAACCCGCAATTGGAATAATGTTTACAGATTTGCCATTATTTTTAAAGATGAAATAAATCCCGTATTCCTGCAGCAGGCGGTTGATGATTTTTATTCAAGGATGCCCACCTATTTTGTAAGGCTCAGAACAGGAGCCTTTTGGTATTATTTTGAGCGAATCAGACATTCCAAAGTTGTTGTGCAGGAGGATTATTACCCCTGTAGAGCGGTCAACCTTTTCAGCTCTGAGAAGCCCTGCTTTAGAGTAATGTATTATAAACGCAGGCTTTCTCTGGAGTGCTTTCACGGTGTTGCCGACGGTGGAGCATCGCTTATTTTCATTAAATCCATAGCGGCAAGGTATTTGCAGCTGCTCGGTCACGACATTGAAATCAGCGGCGACCTTTTGGATTGCAATGACAGCTTTTCCAAAGCTGAGTTTGAGGATTCCTTCAAAAGGCACGCCGTTAAGGTTAAGGGCGTCAAGAGAAAAGAAGCGAGCAGCCTTCAATACGATGCCGACCCGATACCGAATTACTATAAAGTTATCCACGGCTTGATTCCGGTTGAGGACTTAAAGGCTATTTCAAGGGAATACAGAATTACGATAACGGAGTATCTCGTAGCAGTTCTACTCTATGCTTTTTACTTAGATGCACCAAAACCCTGCAAAAAACCAATCAAGGTTTCCGTTCCGATAAGCCTTAGAAATTCGTTTGAATCCAGCTCCTTGAGGAATTTTTCACTATATACCAACATAGGTTTTGATGCACCAAAAAAGGATGACTATACATTTGAGGAGATTCTTGAGGAAATCAGGGGCAAGCTGCGGGAGGGCATGGAGAAGGAGGCCTTGCTCAAGGCCTTTAGCAAAAATGTCGGTGATGCAGGCAATCCCTTTGTCAGGTTCATGCCAAATGCAATAAAGCGGCATGTATTGAATTTCGGGTTTAGAAAAATCGGGCAGAACCAGTTCATCGCTTCGATAACAAACCTCGGCATTGCAAAAATGCCCGAAGCGGCTATGAGGTATATTGACAGATTTGAGGTTCTCCTTGGCGAAACCCCGATAAAGCATATTGCAATCGCACTCATTTCCGATGGCAAAAACATGAACATATCCTTCACAAGCAACGCCGCAAGGACAAATGTTCAGCGCGATTTTTTCACCTTTCTTTCACAAAAAGGCGTAAAGGTAAGAATTGAATGCAATGATAAGGAAAGCTGGTTGAGGCAATGAGATGTTTGAAATGCAATGTTGACCTTGGTGATGAATATCAGCTCTGCCCCCTGTGCGGGAGTCAGGCAGCAGACGATAAGCCTGTTATCAAAGGAATGAGAACCGCCGAATACCCTGATGTAGAATACAGACCTTATCCGAAAAGAATAGTTCTCGGCTTCTTTATAGCCTATGTTTTGGCTTGCGCCGCCGGCATGGCTGCGGATTATGCGCTCAACAGGAGGCTGGGCATTTCTGTTTTCGCCGCACTCGCAATGCCTTGCATATGGGCGCTCTTTATAAGGCCTTTCGTTGTTAAAAAGGAATATGTGGGCAGCTACCTTGTGCAGGATGTTTTTTTCCTCGCTATATTGATGTTGTATATCAGCAAGGTGGGAATCGGGAATTTTAGCTCTGCCCTATCGGGGGGAATACCTATTCTACTGATTGTTTCCGAAATTACACTGCTGATTTCATCTCTGATTGAGAGATATAACAGAGTTAATGCCATTATCTATTTACTCTCGGGGGCAGTGGCGGATATTGTTCTGATAGTAATAGCACTCATAAGCAAAAATGTGTCTTTGATAATGCCGCTTGCCGCACTCGGCGTAGCAATAGTCTCCCTCTCAATAATAAAAGCTCTCGCTTCAAAGGAGTTCAATGAGGAAATAAAGGCGAGGTTCAAGCCATAAATAATTATTAACGGGGCTGCACAGTTAAGTGCGGCCCCGTCTTTTTTTAACCCTGAGGTCTTTATTAATAGGAATTTGCAATAACCTTATGCGCAAGCTCTTCAAGCTGCTGATACTCTTCAAGCGAACAGATTTCCTGCCGGTAGGACGCCGCTCCCCTGATACCCTTCATGTACCATGCGGCGTGCTTTCTTGCCTCTCTCATGCCGATATATTCACCCTTGTATTCGCAAAGCTTTTTCATATGACGGAGCATTACGGACATTCTGGTTTCTATCGCAGGCTCCTTCAAAACGGTGCCGTCCTTTAAATAGGCATTAATCTGAGTGAATACCCATGGCCTGCCAAGGGCTCCTCTGCCGACCATGACAAGGTCACTGCCGGTCAAATCAAGCATTGCTTTTGCGGTTTTTCCGTCAACTATATCACCGTTGCCGATAACGGGAATACTTATTGCCTGCTTGACCTGACGGATGATATCGATATTTACGGGCGGGGAATACATTTGCTCCCTCGTCCTCCCGTGCACCGTGACTGCCGCCGCACCCGCAGCCTCAGCCCGTCTTGCAAGGTCAATCGCATTGATACTCGAGGCGTTCCAGCCTGAGCGGATTTTCACCGTTACGGGCAGGCTCAGTGCTTTGGCACACTCCTCAACGATTTTTTGTGCAAGCTCCGGCCTTTTCATAAGAGCGCAGCCGCCTCCGTTTCCGGCAACCTTGGGTGCCGGGCAGCCCATGTTTATGTCGATAATATCAGGCTCAAATTCAAGCGCTCTGAGTGCAGCTTGAGCCATTATCTGCGGGTCGTCGCCGAATATCTGCACTGCGGCAGGGCGCTCTTTGGGGGATAAGCTCAGCAGCTCCTTTGACTTTTTATCTGCCATGCTTATTCCCTTTGCGCTTGCCATCTCACCCACAACATATGCGGCACCAAACTCGACGCAAAGCTCACGAAACACCCTGTCCGCCACTCCTGCCATAGGGGCAAGAGCGGCATAACCGTTTATATTAACATTCCCAATTTTCATAAATATCCCCGAATCAGCTCTGTACCGAAATTTTCTCGGGCAGAACATCAATGTTTTTTATCTCTATATTTTCTCTTTCCAGAATAGGCAGGATTTCTTCCCTTGTGATGTCAACACTTGTGTAATTAAAAAGGTCATAGCCGGTGCCGTCTTTCAGCACAATAACATAAGACTGCCCTTCAACCCTATTGCCGAAATCATTTATTCTTGCATTGACATGATAAACGGCCTCCACCTCATCATAGCTTATCAGCGGGCCGGATATCGAAAGTATATCGGACTTGTCGGCAAAGCCGTTCTCCCTAAATGTCAGGTTGCAGTTGACGGTGAACATTATGAGCAAGGTTGAAACCACTACAATAATATCCGTCAGGACAAGGAAAAAACGGTTGACCCATTTTCCGTTTATTATTGAGTCAAAGCTTAAAAGATTCTGCGCCTTTTTTCGGAAAAAGGTTTTGTATATGCTTCGTCTGAAAACATATGAGAGCGAAAATGACGATAACAGGCACGGCAAAACCGCAATTATAGGGCTCGGGCAGGCAACATAGAGGGCATCAAAATATGCGAAGTGCAGGAATAAAAAATAAAGAGCAATATAAAGTGCGCCAAATGCGGGCAAAAGGAGAAGTGTCCCGATTATTATTGCGAGCGGCTCACCTCTGCTTTTGCGAACGGTCCTTGCTTTTTTCATGGAGTTCAATTCATCGTCAATAGCCCTGCATGCGCTGCCGATATTATCTTTCATAAATGCAAGCAGCCGTTTTTCATAGAGAGTAAGATGTTTTATCCTTGAATATTTTTTAATAGCCCTTTTGTAATCGCCTTCAAGATAGTTCAGATAGGCGTCCGAACAGAATCTTGAATAAACCACATTGCAAAACCAGCTTATTTTGAAAGCAAGCGAGACATTTTCTGTGCCCTTGCTTTTTGATTCAAATATATTCTGCCCGTAATACTCGTTTATATCGTTGAGAAGGTTGCTCAGCAGCGGCCTTCGCTTGACCTTATCAAGCGAAAGTGTGCATATTTTTTCATAGTACCTGTCAAATCCGTCACATAAATACTTGAATGCCGCAGACATTTCCTTTTCGCTTAATATGTAGGGGAAGGAGTAGCTTTTGAAATCCTGCTGGTCTATAACATTGAGAATGTCATAAAATGAGTATTCAAGCTTTTCGGGTGCTTCGTCAAACGCAAACCTGCATTCAAGCTCCGACCTCCCGCCCATAGGGCCACCGTTAATTATATAAACGCACTTAAATGTGAAGCCTTTAAAATGCACATTGCCGGAGACAAACATAAGCCCCTTTTTTCTCAATTCGTTCTTATATATTTTTTTGATGTCACAGCAAACTGCGTTTTCGTTGCTTATGGTGTATTTTTCAACTAGCTTTGAGAAGTGACCGATAAGCCGCTGCAGCAGAGTATCCTCCATAAACATCACTACCTTTGCCTTTATATTATTGCAGAAAATTGCAGAATTTGCAAGAATTGTATTAAATGGACAAGCCTTTATATTCTATTCCTTCAAATAATCGGTTGACAGGCATTGCTGTGGCATATATAATTAAAATGAAGAATAATAAAACAAAAAAAGAGGTGATTTTATGTCAATGACAAGAATTATTTCCGGGCTAACGGCATTGCTGACCCTCATACTCAACTATTTTGGGATTCTGACGGTTCCCGGCGACAAAACTGCGTTTGAAAGGGACGGCTGGCTGCTTGAGAACATTCCGGCATACAGCACGGGTCTGCTCTCTAAGAATCTTTACAATGCCGGCCCCGGAATGGAGGACGACAATGAGGGGCCGACTGAGCAGGACTCATATATGCAGGTCATCAGGTGGACAAATGCGGGCGAATATATGACCTACCTTGAAAAGCTCAAGCGCTTCGGGTACACGCAGGTTTTTGTAAACAGGCTTGAGGATAATTTTTATGCCGAATACGAAAATGAAGGCAGCCTGGTCTATGCCTACTATAACAAAAGCACCAAAATGGCAAGAGTAATCGAGGATAATTCCAGCGCACCTCTCGATGAATTCGGTTACACATATGAGCCATGCGGGGATGAAGAAACGGTTGTTTATCAATACGGCCTCTATTACGACGAAAAGATACCCGGCGTATCGGCAAACTGCGGAATGCTCTATGTCATAAAGCTTGCTGACAATGGTCTGATTATTGTTGACGGCGGCAACAGGGAGCAGTCAACCGACCTTGCGGTAAACGGACTCTATGATTTCCTTAAAGAGATTACCGGCACTCAGGAAGGTGAGAGAGTCAGAATAGCTGCATGGTACGGCACACATGCACATGCCGACCATTACATTTTATTCAGCAAGTTCCTGCGCCTATACTCTGATAAAATCAACCTTGAAAGGGTAATGTTCAACTATCCTTCAGATGATGTCATTGATATGTGGGAGGGTACGCTGACTCTCCGTTCACGCATCAGGCATTATTTTCCTGAAGCCTTATATCTTAAGCTTCATTCGGGTCAGAAATTTCAGCTTGCTGATGTAACCGCCGAGGTTTTATATACACATGAGGATAATGTAAATGCATTTAACGGCAAATCCTCAATTTTAAGCTTTAACGAGTCATCTACCGTCATTAAATTTACCTATGAAGAAACGAGCTTTATTATGCTGGCGGACTGTTATAAAAAGGTGCAAAACACCCTGCTCAACAATTTCAGCCCGGCAGTTCTCAAATCAGATATAGTTCAGGTCTCACACCACGGATTCAACAATGTGAGCAGGCTATATAAGCATATCGATGCGGAAATTGCACTTGTTCCCCAATCAAGGTATATGCTTGTTGAGGAAAACGCAAGCGTCTATAAAATTATTAAAAAATACACGGATGAAAGCAATATATATTTTTCCGGCGAGGGTACATACGGCATATCACGCCGTAATGCTGAGTTTTCCGTTTCACACCGTGAGCTTGTAGGCAGCGTCTTTGACAATTCGGAGATATAAAGAAAAATACCGCTCAGACTCATGGGGGGGTTATGCCACCACAGGGTAAAGCAAGTAAAAACCCCGAAACCCTTATATATCAAGGATTTCGGGGCTTTATGCTTTGGAGCGGGAAACGGGATTCGAACCCGCGACTTTCGGCTTGGGAAGCCGACGCTCTACCGCTGAACTACTCCCGCACGGTGATAGAATTGTAGCACAAAGGGCATTAAAAATCAATACTTTTTA
>JAAZFZ010000239.1 GCA_012511485.1 Clostridiales bacterium
AGACCGGATTCTTCATCGACATACCAGCGTTGAGGGAATGGATTGTCCGTTTCGTCAGTATGGGTAAGACAAACTGAACGTGAAACCTCGGTGTGGATTTTCCCATCGTCCGAAAGCGTATAGTAAGCCATCGGCTCACCAAATTTTGTGCGGTGTGGAATGGGGGTAGGCTTGAAAGACTCTTTACTCATAAAATTGACTCCTTTCAGATTTGCTTGAAATCCGCAGGAGCCAATTCATCCACAGAATCAGAAAAACGGCCGGGATAGTTCTCTTGTGTGAGGACATATCCTGGCCGTCAATGCAGCTCTGCGGATTGCAATATTAGATTTTGACCTTGCCCTATGCGGCAATGCGTTGGTTTTCCACTATGAACATAGCGGTGGTTCGAGTGACGTTGGACTTTGTGTTGCCGCGGATAACGGTAAATGAAAATCCAACAGGAATACTGAAGATGTAAACGGACTTATGGGGGCCTTCAGTTTCAACAGTGCCGGTGGCGTCATCAGCTCTGCACAACAGTCGGTTTTCATCGTTTCTAAGTTCTCGCAGTTTGCTATCTATAACCCTCACCTCCTTTCTCACATTGTTCGGGAGACTAAACCTCCTTCGACACTGTAATTGTACAATGATGCTCTCTATATAAAAATCTTGTCTGTTCGTGTAATGGTGGCATAATGTTAAATAATTCAAATAATAATTTGTTTTATTTGAATTATGGTGGTATAATAGTAAAAACGGAAACTGGGAGGAGTGTATCTTGGGCAGGAAAATGCATAGTCGAGAAGATGTGTCGCGTCAAAAAACCGAAGATTTGGGGATACCGGATTTGCTCGTCCTTAATTCCGAAGGTGATGATGAAACCTTCTATGCCGTTCACAAACGGTATTTCAAAAAACACAAATCCGCCTGTCCTGCTTGCGGGTCGACAAAAACTCGCTGTTCAAAAGTCGTAAGACGCAAATTCAAGGATGTATTGTGGGATAGCGAGGATTCCTTTAGGATAATCGACATCTACTTTTACCAGAGATATTTGCGTTGCGATGGATGTAAAGATAGTGTCTTTCCGGAAGACATTGATTTTGGGCAGAAAGGCTGTCGGTATACAAACCGCTTGTCTGATGTGCTTGCCGATGGAACTTTTCGTTATTCATATAAGAAGGTCAGCAATTTTTTTGGTGTTCCTGCATCCACAGCGTCGGTGGGCGCAATTATGCGGAGGCGCATCCAATATCGTGAATCGCTCCTCGAGCCTATAAAGACACCGAAGATTCTTTGTGTAATTGAAACAGAATTCTATGACAACACATATCCGGTTGTGCTTGCGATATGGAATAACGAGGTATATTGCCTCGATATTCTTGAAGATACCACCGAAGGGGCATATATTAATTTTTTCAAAACGCTTGACGCAGACCACATTGAAACAGTTTGTGTAGACCCAGAGGAAAGTCTGCGCAGTGCGGTAGCCACTTGCTTTCCGATGGCTTCTGTTGTAATGACAGAAGAGTGTGTTTTCCGTTACGCCCGGAATGCTATGTTAAGTATTATCCACTCGGACGGGAAGCGTTTTCCTGTGAGACACAAGGATACCCAACTGACTCTTCATAAAAAGTATCTGACGGATGCTCGTGTTAAGAAGCAAATAAAAAAAAGAATGAAAAGCCGGCCGAGGCTACAGAACGCATACGAAAAGCATCAGAATTTACTTGAGCTTTTGGAAACGGATTGGACATATGAGGATTTGGCTGCATGGGCAGATGAAATCCCTGAGGAATTAAATGAATTCGCCGACCTGATTGATTTAATAGATATTTATGAAATTGAGTTGAGAGCATACTTGGATGGTGAAAGGCATCTTCCGGAAAGATATATAACATCGGTACAAGCTGTGTGCGATGCCTTCAAAAACATGCCGCGTTGCATTTTTGATGTTCTACGAGCAAGAAGCATTTTGACACCTGGGTTCGACACTATTGAAGAGGATGGAAAAAAAAAGAGACAGGGCATCCGGTATGACCGACTAACAGCAAATATGAATCAAATTACTGAGAACATCAAGGAGGAACGGGAATATGGACTCGAACGATAAAATAAAGACGGTAGGAATCAACGTCAAGGAAAAGGCTAACTTAATATGGAATGTGGCTAACACCCTCTTTGGCGCTTATAAGCCTCATGAGTACGGTCTTGTGATACTGCCTATGGCTGTTATCAAGCGGTTTCACGACTGCCTTTTGCCTACACAAGATAAAGTTGTTGAAACCTATCAGAAGGTGAAGCAGCTTGCCGTTAAGGATGGATTTTTACGCTCGGCTTCTGGCTATCATTTTTATAATACCAGCAACTATAATTTTGAGAAGTTGAAGGCAGACCCGGAAAACATCAAAACGAATTTTGAAACCTACATCAATGGCTTTTCAGATAATATCATCGATATCCTTGCCAACATGGGGTTTTATACCCAAATCGAGCGTATGGCGGATGCAGGTGTTCTTTATCAGGTAATATGTGATTTCTGTTCTGATAGCGCTGACATGGACCCTGAAAAAATTTCTGCCATTGATATGGGATACGTCTTTGAAAATCTTGTTCAGCGGTTTTCTGAAAGCTATGACGAAGAAGCGGGAGCACACTTCACCAGCAGAGATATTATTTACCTGATGTGCGACCTCCTCACAACGAATGCGGATTTCTCCGGTGAAGATTCTCCAGCGAACACCGTCTACGACATGGCGATGGGTACAAGCCAGATGCTCACTTGCATGGAAGAACGCATCCGTGCGTTGGACAGTGAGGCTGAGATTATTTGTTATGGGCAGGAATTCAACCCGTTCACCTTCGGTATTGCCAAAGCCGATATGTTAATCCGCGGCGGCGACCCTGAGAATATGCAGTTTGGCAACACTCTCAATGACGATAAATTCTCGAACTATACCTTCGATTATTGCATTTCCAACCCGCCTTTCGGCATCGATTGGAAACGTGAAGCTGCCGATGTAGAAGCCGAACATAAGCTGGGTGATAAAGGGCGTTTTGGCGTAGGATTGCCTCCAAAATCCGATGGGCAAATGCTATTCATGTTAAATGGCCTTGCAAAGCTAAAAGATACCGGGCGAATGGCTATTATCCAAAATGGTTCTTCTCTCTTTACGGGAGATGCCGGTAG
>JAAZFZ010000240.1 GCA_012511485.1 Clostridiales bacterium
AGGCTTTGGGTTAACTCGCAGCAACTGTCAACTATTAGTTTATAACACATTTCAAAATCCTCTTTTTTTAAATAATACCTAAATATTCTACCATATATATTCAAAATTGTAAATATAAAAAGACATATTTTTTATATTGGAATAATTACCTGAAAATTAAGTTGAATTATCAGTTAACTATACTATAATATACAAGAGTTTTACTTTATTCTTAATATTTGCATCTTGGGGGAAAAAATGAAAAAGCGTAAGAAAAAGCCTCTCTTTTCGCTTGCGGCGGCTGAGTATTTCAGAATTCGCAGTGAGTTTAGTGTATCCTTTAAAAGAGGTCTTATCGGCAAAAGCGGATATGTTTGCAAAAAATATCCCTGCCTGGTTGCCAGCTTTGGCTGTGAGGGAGACAGACATGCTCCCATTTCATATATTGACGGCAGCTTTTATCTGCGGGACAGGGGCAATATTTTTATAACCTACGGATTCAGGAATATCAAGGGGAAGATTAAATGGTTTAATAAAGAGGGCTGGCTCCCCTGCTTTGTCAGTGAATATAAAACCGCCGAATTTGAGGTATGCATTGAAAGCTTTGCGGATAAGGTTAGATTTGAAGGCAATGACTTTGAAATTGTCTACTCAAGGGTTACTGCCAAAAATATTTCAGGCAGAAGTGCAGCCCTGCCAAAGGTTTCAAAATGGCTCGAGCCAATAAACAGGAGCAGAGAAGGCAATCTTATTCCGGCAAGAGAAGCTGCGGTTTTTGATTATGCAATATTTGCGGACAGATTCGGGGGCAAATCTCCTTTCCCTGATAAGAAGGTTTTATCGCAGCTTGGCGGATTTGACGAGCATTATAAAAAAATGAAAAAATACTGGGTTGACAGGCTTTCATCAGTTGCACAAATAACAAAGCTGCCCGATAAAAAGCTAATTAATGCATATAAGGCGGGTTTTGTTTATACGATGATAATTAAAGACGGTGATGAACTCCATGTGGGGGAAAACGGCTATGATAGAGTTTTTGACCATGATGTAATAGGGATTATTGCTTCTCTGCTGACAATCGGTGATTTCAGGGATTTCAAAAAATATGCCGAATATATATTAAAAAATGTACAGTACCCCGATGCAAGGTGGAAATACAGCTGGGTGTTTGCCCTTTATCTACAAAAAACAGGTGATATTGAATATATAAAATCAAAATTCGAGCAGATAAAAATAAACACACATTATATTCAAGCAGACAGATGCTCCGGCGGCAAAGGCATAATGAGAAAAACAATGGCAATTGACTCAAACGGCTACTGGACAATTGACAACTGGTCGGCACTTTTCGGCTTGCTGACATACGGTTACATTTGCAGAGAAATTCATAACAAAGAGGAAGAGGAATGGGCAAAAAAGCAGTACATAAGTCTGCTGGATGCAGCAAACCTTAGAATCGGGCAGACGATTGATGAGCATAGGCTCGAATATCTGCCGATTTCTATGACTGAGCCAAACGAGCTGGGTGCAAGGAGTGACCCTAGAGATGCTAATTGGGCGTCTATGTTTCTGTTCGGGCGCTGGGCATGGGATGGTTACCTTTTCGGCGGTGAGCAGCACGGAGTAATGCTTGAGATGATAGACGACACCTATAAATACGGCTTTGAGCGCAGAAAGGATATCGCACCGCCCTGCAATTTCGGAGGCTATCCTCACGGATATTTCTGCAGCTCCTACAATGCCGGCTATGCGTCTGCGGCTCTCAGAGGTGAACGGTTCAGAGATATCGGAATAAAAGCGTATCAGTTCATGATTGATAATGCGCAGAGCGGACCGTTCTCCTGGTGGGAAGGAATAGGTTATCCCGAAAAGAGCTCCCCCTGGAGTATTCCGCATTCGGCAAGTGGCGGCGGCTCCTGCCAGCATATGTGGGGGCAGGCAACCGCAACCAAGGTTCTATTTGATTCGCTCATCTGTGAAAAGGCCGACGGAACCGTCATTATCGGCAGGGGTATTCCGTCCGAATGGCTCAGTATTAAAGAGGAAATAGAGGTCAATAACTATCCTCTAAGCGGTAACAGGCGTGTCGGTTTTTACATAAAATCTGATTGTAAGGTTATAGAGGTCAGCTTGACGGGGGATGAAATCAATAACGATGTCAGCATTGAGTTCCCTATTCTGAAGGAAAGGGTTTTTATTCCGGCAGGCAATAAGAATGTAAAAATTTTCATATAGCGGAAAAATAATCTTGATATTACGGGACTTAAATGTTACGATAAAGAGTGTATTAAAGTTGAGGAGAATAATAATGAAAAAGCTGTTCGCATTTTTTCTCGTATTCGCATTGGTTTTTGCTTCAACGGGAATTAGTATTCCTTCAACGGCTGAAAGCAAGCAGGCAGAAATTGTCTGCGCTCCTGCTGCCCAAGTAAATGCCGCTGTTTTAAAAAGCAACACGGTTAAGACCGAAACCGTGCGGCACAAAGCAGCAGAAAAGTCAGATGCAAGCATTGTTGACGATATTCAGACTTTTGGGTTTGCAGAAGCAGGAAAGCGCACTTTTATTAACTGCGTGGGCACGGTAATTGACACCATAATTAATGGGGTCATTGAATTATTTCCGGATGTCGAGCATAAAACCGAAGATACCTATGTAAACGAAAACTTTTTTGCAGGGACAGAAGCCTTCCTCAGTGAGCCGGCTCAGGGTGCTGTTTGGCGTCTTGGCTATTCGAGCGAAAGCCTTGTACCCGATAATGTCCTCACAAAAAACTATTATTTCGGCGGATATATGTTCCCGCTTGTGCCTGCCGAATCCGTGGCGGATGACCAAAGGGTCAGGGTAGTGTGCATAGACGACAATTCGGGCAGGGGCACGGCGGCATTCTGCGTAATTGACGGCGTAGGTTTGGGCAACGGTGATATTAATCAAATCCGTGCATTGCTCAAGGAGTTCGCGCAAGAAAACAACATTGTAAGCATCAATGTTTCATGCACTCATGCCCATTCCTGCATTGACACGCAGGGCTTGAGTGGTAAGTTTTTAATTTCTGCCTTGACATATGCCGTCTTCACGAAGTATGATTTTTTAAACGGAACAGTTACCTCAGGCAGAGACCCGGAGTTTATGAACATTCTTTACACCAAAACCGCTCAGGCTGTCAAGGATGCCTTCAACTCTTTGAAAGAGGGTAAGCTTTATTTCAAGACCTGTGATATTTCGGAATATCTCGGTGATAAGCGTGACCCTCAAGTCTTTGACCCGAATATTAACTGCCTGCATTTTATACCCAATGATAACAGCCGTGAAACATGGATTGCCAATCTCGGCTCCCACCCCACCTGCCTTGACAGAACAAACACAAGCATCAGTGCAGACTATCCGTATTATATGGAGAAGGCAGTCAATGAACTGGGCAATGCCGACTTTATGTTTGTGCAGGGCGCTCAGGGAGCGATTACAAATCAGAGGGGCAAGTTCAACACCACCGGCGATATGACAGGCTATGAAGTATTGGCAGCTATGGGCACAGAGTTTGGCAGGATTGTTGTTGAGGAAGGCACGCAGGAAACAGAAATTGAGCCCTTGTTGAATATCCGGCATGCAGAGGTTTTTGTTCCCGTCACAAATCCGGTATTGAGGCTTGTAATAAAAGCTCAGCTTGTGAACAATGTTGTTGTCGAAACTGCTCAAGGTCAGAAGATTGTGACGGAGATAGGCTATTTGGAGTTTGGCACAGGCCATGCTGCAGCCCTCCTGCCCGGAGAGGTTTTCCCCGAGATTGTCTGGGGCGGCGCCTTTGGTGCCGAGGACTCATGGAGCGGTGAAGACTACAACGAGCCCTCAATTCAGCAAATTATCGGAAATGAAAAAAAGGTTATTGCCTTTGGTCTTGTAAATGACGCAGCAGGCTATATTTTGCCGGATAATGACTATGCACATTTCATAGCAGATTCTTTCGGTCTGTCGCACTACGAGGAGCTTCTTTCCGGCGGCCCTGGTGTTGCATCAGCGATTACTAAGGTATATGCTGAAATGTTAGACTCAATAAGATATTAACAATAGGAGAGTATTATTGTGAAAAATTGTCTGCGCTTTGTTGAATACTATTACTATATTTATTCAAATATGGTAACAGTAAGTTATGCTGCAAAGCAAGGTCATTCAGAGTAATAAAGGTTTTTTATTACAAGTGAAGCCCCGCAGTAGAACTACTGCGGGGCTATTAGTTTATACTTTATAAGGAGGATATATCATGATAGTGGTACTCAGGAACGATGCAAGCCGGCAACAAATGGATAACCTTATTTCATGGATTAAGGGTCAGAATGTGGGTGTTCATATTTCAAAAGGAGAATATCAGACGGTTCTGGGCTTAATCGGTGACACGGCAAAGATTGACACTGACCTTTTGGAGGGACTTGACTTTATTGACAGTGTCAAGCGAATAAGTGAGCCCTTCAAGAATGCGAACCGAAAATTTCATCCCGATGACACGGTGGTTGACATCGGCGGTGTAAAAATCGGCGGAGGGAATTTTCAGTTCATTGCGGGGCCCTGCTCAGTGGAGTCACCTGAGCAGATGCTCAAAATTGCAAAAGGTGTGAAATCTGCGGGAGCCGCTCTCCTGCGAGGGGGGGCGTTCAAGCCGCGCACATCTCCATATGACTTTCAGGGGCTTAGGGCAGAGGGAATTGAAATTCTGCTTGAAGCAAAAAAGGCAACGGGTATGCCTATAGTAACGGAAATAATGAATCCCAACCATATCAAGTTGTTTGAGGATGTGGATGTCATTCAGGTCGGCGCACG